>JBEANZ010000421.1:0-4493 GCA_041165185.1 Verrucomicrobiota bacterium
GCCCGCGCCGGCTCCATCAGCCGCGAGTGGTAGGCGCCGGCGACGTTGAGCGGAATGACCTTTTTGATGCCACGCTCCTTAAATCCGATGACGGCCGCCTCGATTTTTGCCTTCTCGCCCGACACGATGATCTGGCCGGGTGCGTTGAAATTCGCCGCCTCGATGTCGAATTCCTGGCAGAGCTCGGCGACCTTCGCGCGCTCTTCGCCGATGATGGCGGCCATGCCGCCGGTCGTCTGCTCGCACGCCTGCTGCATCAGCCGCCCGCGCTCGGCCACGATGCGCAGGCCGGTCGCAAAATCGAAAACGCCTGCCGCACAATACGCCGTCACCTCGCCGAGGCTCAGCCCGAGCGCGAACTGCGGCTCGCCGGCCGGGATTTTGCCCTGTTCGCGCAGCGCCGCCAGCGCCGCGAGGCCGTGCACGAAGAGCGCGGGTTGGCAGACTTTGGTCTGCGTCAGCTCCGCCTCCGGTCCGTCAAAACTCACCTTCGCCAAGTCCCAGCCGAGCACGCGATTCGCCTCGTCGTAGAGCGCCCGCGCGGCCGGCGAACCGTCGCACAGCGACCGCCCCATGCCGACTTTTTGGGCTCCCTGTCCCGCGAATAAAAATGCCAATGCCATGATGGAAACCGGCGAGACAATCGCCCGCCTCCCCCGAATCCAAGCCCTAAAACCGTTTCAGCTGCTTGAAATACTTTTCGTCGGTGCGCGGCTTCACAAAGTCGGGAATCGGCGCTCCGACCGGTGACGGCAAGGCGTCCGCCCTGACGGGCGGGACGACGTTGGCGACCGGCGCCGGCGCGACCGCGAAAGCGGGGCGTGGCGGCGGCAAATTCGCCGCCGCCGCGGGCGCCACGAATTGAAGGTAGGGATTCTCCGCCCGCGCGTTCGCCGGCCTGATCTCCACCGTCATCCCGGGCGATCGGTTGGCGGATTCGCCGAGGCTGACGTCGCTGGGACGGTTGAAAACATCCGGGGCTTTTTCCATCGACCGAAATTCCGCCGTCGCCTGCGCGGCCTCCAATCCCGGCCGCAAGATTTCAAAATCCCGCGGCGTCATCCAGCCCGCCATGTAGCCGTTGAGCGGGTTGGCGAACGCCTCATTTTTTTTCTCCGTCGTCGACGCGCTCGTGCGCGGGTCGAGGGTCTGTGCGGAGCGGAGTCCCGGGAGCGTCCCCCGCCCGGGCAGCCCCTTGTCCGTCTCAGCGGCGGTTTTTGGATCACGCGATGCGCCGGGCATTGGCTCCTTCGCCGCCATCGCGTCGACGAGCCAGTTCGCATTTTTCTTCGCGGCCGCGTCCGCCGCGCCGCGGCCGAGCGGGGCCGGGCGGGTCGCGCTTGGCTCGGTGCGCAACCCGGTCAGGCCGATGTCGGGCGCGCTAGTCTTCTCGTTGGCTTGCACGCGCGTCGCCTTCAGCGAACCAAATTCGCGTTTCGCCGCCGCGAGGGCATCCTCCGTTGCAGCCGGAGCCGGCCGCGCCGTGTCGGCACTCGGTTTCTCGCCTGCCGCCGGCTCGGCGGCGGTCGCGCCCACCACCGCCGCCAGAAAAACTGCTCCGAAACTCCTCACGTTTTCCGCGCGCGTCGCCCGCTACGATTTGATGAAGATGCCCTTCAGGTTCATCGCGAGCTGTTGCGGGTTCGGCGAGAACCGCATCCCGTCGGCCTGGCTGATCCGACCGGCCTTGATGAGGCGGTAGATGTCCTTGTTGAACGAAAAATTCGCCGAGTCGCTGCTGCTCTCGAGGATGCCCTGGATCTTCTCGTTCTGCCCCTCGAGGATCAGGTTGCGCACGGTGGCGTCGGCGGTGAGGACTTCGTTCGCAGGCTGGCGGCTGTTGCCCTCGATGGTGGGGATGAGTTTCTGGCAAATGAAGCCGCGCAACGATCCCGCGATCGCGCGGCGCGCCTGGAGCTGCTCCTCGGCGGGGAAAAACTCGAAGAGCCGCGTGAGTGATTGCGCGACCGTCGCCGCGTGCATCGTCGAGAGCACGAGGTGGCCCGTCTCGGCGGCGCCGATGGCGGTCTCGAAGGTTTCGCGATCGCGCATTTCGCCGATGAGGATGATGTCGGGGTTTTGGCGCAGGACGGCCTTGATCGCCAACTCGAAGCTCGGCACGTCGAGCCCGATTTCCCGCTGCTGAAACAGGCACGTGCCGTCCGAAAACGTATACTCGATCGGGTCCTCGATCGTGATGATGTGCTTATCCAGATTGGAGTTAATCCAGTTCATCATCGCGGCCATTGTGGAGCTCTTGCCGGAGCCGGTCGCGCCGCAAATGAGCAGGATGCCGTCCTTCGCCTGCGCGAGGCGGACGAGCGCCTCCTGCGTGGGCCCGAGGCCGAGTTGGTCAAAGGTCGGGATCGTGCTCTTGATGTGGCGCAGCACGATGCTCACGAGCCCGCGCTGGTGAAACGCATTCACGCGAAACCGCCCCACGCCCTCGGCCGCGTAGGCGAAATCCACCTGACCCTCGTCGTCCCAGCGCGCGCGGAAAACCTTCGGCACGTGCTCGTCCACCCACGCCTGCGCCTCGGGGCACGAGATCGGATCCATGTCGACGGGCTTGAGCTTGCCGGCGAGCCGCACGTAGCCGGGCTTGTTGGATTTCACGATGATGTCGCTCACCCCGCTGTCCACGGCGAGCTTGAGCAGGTCGTTCATCATTTCCGTGTGCGGTGTGGCGTTGGGCATGGGAGAAAAGCGTTGCGCAGGGGGTATTTCGCCGTGCTTGTTTCGGCAAGACTGCATTGCGCCCACCTATGAGAAACCGCCCGCTCACCGGCACCATCACCGCCCTCGCCACGCCGTTTCGCAACGGCGCCGTCGCCTACGACGACTTGGAAAAACTCGTCGCACACCAACTCAAGGGCGGCATCGACGGCGTCGTTCCGGTCGGCACCACCGGCGAGTCCCCCACCCTCTCGCACGAGGAACACCTGGACGTGATCCGCGCCGTCATCGCCGCCGTGCGCGGTCGCGTGCCCGTCATCGCCGGCACCGGCTCCAACT
Organism: Verrucomicrobiota bacterium; assembly: GCA_041165185.1. GTDB lineage: Bacteria > Verrucomicrobiota > Verrucomicrobiia > Opitutales > Opitutaceae > JBEANZ01. The sequence continues at coordinate 3,016 of JBEANZ010000421.1, forward strand.
CCACCGACGAGGCCGTCCACCTCACCAAGCTCTCCCACGAGGCCGGCGCCGACGCCATGCTCGTCGTCGCGCCCTACTACAACAAGCCGAGCCAGGAGGGCCTCTTCCGCCACTTCGCCACGCTCGCCGACTGCACCGACCGCCCGATCATCCTCTACTCGATCCCCGGCCGCTGCGGCATCGAGATCAGCGTGGGCGTCGTCGAACGCCTCCGCGCGAAATACGATCACGTCCGCTGGATCAAGGAAGCCGGCGGCAGCGTCGATCGCGTCGATCAACTCAAGCAGGCGATGGGCGCGGACCTCACCGTGCTCAGCGGCGACGACTCGCTGACGCTGCCGTTCATGGCGGTGGGCGCGGAGGGCGTCATCAGCGTGGCCTCGAATCTCTTCGTGAAAGAGATCGCGCAAATGGTGCGGCTCGCGCGCGCGGACGAGTTCGCCAAGGCCGCGAAAATCCACCGGAAGCTCTATCCGATTTTCAAAACGCTCTTCATCGAGCCGAATCCCGTGCCCGTGAAATACGCGCTCGTCCGCGCCGGCATCATCGACTGCGGCGAAGTCCGCGCGCCCCTCTGCGAGATGAGCGAAGCCAACGAAAAAATCCTCGCCGCCGCTCTCGCCGCCCTCGGCCGCTAACCCTCCGACGATGCCGCCAAAAATCCTGATCAACGGTTCCCGCGGCCGCATGGGCCAGGCGCTCGCCGACGCCGCGAAGGCGATGGGCCTCGAAGTCGCCGCCGCCATCGACGTCGGCGACGACGCCCCCGCCGCCCTCGCGCGATGCGACGTGATCGTGGATTTCAGTTTCCACGCCGCGACGCGCCCGCTGCTCGCCCTCGCCGTCGCCCAACGCAAACCGATCGTCGTCGGCACGACGGGCCACGCAGCGGCGGAGAAAAAGGAACTGCTCGCTCTCGCCGCGCAGGTGCCGTGCGTGTGGGCGGGAAATTTTTCCGTCGGCGTGAACCTGCTCTTCGCGCTCACGCGCCGCGCGTCCGCCGTGCTCGGCGCCGACTACGACGCCGAGGTGATCGAGATGCACCACCGGTTCAAGAAAGACGCCCCCAGCGGCACTGCCGCGCGCCTGCTCGAGATCATTTTGGAAGAAAGAAAACTCACCGCGGCCGCGCTGCGCCACGGCCGCGAAGGCATCACCGGCGAACGCACCGCGACCGAAGTCGGCGTGCATTCCCTGCGCGGCGGCGATGTCGTCGGCGATCACACGGTGATGTTCGCCGCGCTCGGCGAACGCATCGAGCTCACGCACAAGGCGAGCGACCGCGGCATCTTCGCACGCGGCGCGCTCCGCGCCGCCCGGTGGGTCGCGAGCCAGCCGCCGGGCGTTTACGACATGCAGGACGTGCTCGGGTTGAAGTAGCGAGCATCGGACAGCGAGTCGTGAGCATGGCGCTGCCACAGCATTTCTACTCGCTACCCGCTACCCGCTACTCGCTACTGTTCGCATGATCACTTCGA
>JBEANZ010000422.1:0-6855 GCA_041165185.1 Verrucomicrobiota bacterium
AGCGACGTGCCGGGCGTGGCCGACAACCGCGCGCGTGCGCGCCAGTTCATCACGTCCGTCCCGCTCGTGCCCGCGGCGTCGAGACCTTCGCGCCGCGTCTGAACGACCGATTTCGTGTCGATCGCGACGGTGCCGGGCGACGCCGGGAAAAACATCTGCCGCCCGGCCAACACCGGCTCGCCATCCCACTCGATGCGCAGCCGCCGCAGCGGACTGGTCCCGGGCAGCGCGTCCCACCGCGCCGCCGTCGGAAAATCCTCCGGCGGAAACAGCGAGCCCATTTCCGCCCGCAGCCGATGCGTCCGGCCGAGCTCCGCCGCGAGCGGTCGACTCAACCGCACATCGTGTTCCCCGTGGGCAAACCCGATCTGCATCTGGCCGCCGGCGAGCGCTCGGACAAAGACCCGGTCGCGGCGCGTCCCGGTTCCGGTGGTGATCAGGTTGAGGTCGGAGCCGGTTCGCAGGTTCGCGAGCCGCACGTCCAGCGCCATCGGTCCGTAGCCGTTGCCCGTCGCCCGGGCAATCCACTCGGGCCCGTGGTTAAACCAGCGCGCGACCGCGCGATGGGATTCCGCGTTGCGCTCCCGAAATTCGCGGTTGAACGACAGGCTGAACAGCAGCGCGAACACCACCGAGACGGCGAGCGTCGCCACCCAGAAAATCCGGGCAACGAGCCGCAGCGGACCGCGCAGCCGTTGCTCCAACACCGCCGTGCCCACGCAGGCGAGCCACGCCAGCGCGGGGCAGAAATCCAACAGGTAGCGCCCCATCGCCGAATAAAAAAACACGATGAAGCCCGCCACGCCGGCAAACAACGCCCCGGTCGAAACCGTCCACACGGCCAGTCCGTCGCCCTTGCCCGGCCGCCACGCCGCCGCGAGCGCCACGAGTCCCAGCCACGTGAACGGCACCGTGCGCCACACGCCGAACAAATCGTCGCCGATGTAGTAGCCCTCCGGTGCCGTCCCCACCGGCTCGATCGCGATAAAGGGAAACGTGTCCCGCAGTTGCCACGGCGCCCAGAAGTAGCGGTGGAAATTGAGCGGCACGTAGGTGGCGCTGAAGTGCCGCATCTTCCCCTCGTATACGCCGCTGAGTTCGTAGCTGACTCCGAACTCGAACGGGTTGCCAAACCGCGCGTAGTTATACCACGCGAGCCCCGCGCCAATCAGCGCGAGTGGCGCGACCGCGCAAGCTAGGCGCGTCCACCAATCCTTGGTCGGCCACCACCGTCCGCCGCCCGCCGCGCGCTCCCGCCACCACCACCATAGCAGCGGCACCGCGAGCGCGGTCGTGGCAAAAAAATACGTCGGCCGCGAACCCACCGCCAGGCCCAGCGCGAGGCCGGCCCCGGCGAGCCACCACCGCTGCCGCCGCGTGGCGTGGATCGCGCCGTAGACGCACGCCAGCCCGGCCATCGCGAAAAAGTAGCCGCTCGAAATGGGAAACTCCCAGACGCTCGCGCGGCGCAGCAGCACCGGCCCCATGCTCGTCACGCCCAACGCCAACACCGCCATCGGATCGAGCCACGGCGTCGCGTCCGCAAAATAGCGGCGCCGGACCGCCCGCCACGTGGCCAGGCTGATCGCAATTCCGCCGAGCACGAACAGCAGCACCCCGAGTTGCAGCGGCAGGTCCACGCCCGTGATCGCGGTGAACGGCAGCAGCAGCGTCACCGCCGGCACCACGCCGAAATAGAGATAGTATTTTCCGCGGTAGAGCGACGCGTCGTGCAACGCGATCCCCGGCGGCCGCTTGGCCGGATCGTAGGGATCGGGGGCGTTCAGGAGCGCGGCCGGCACCTCCGCCTTCATGTGCAGGTGCCCGTCCTGGAAACCGTCGACGAGCAGGTTGTAATAGTCCTTCTGCGGTTCGCCGAAATTCCAAATCTTCCGACTGGACCGGATCGTCCAGACGTCGAACCCGACGACGGCGGCGATCAGCAGCCACGTCACGATCCGCGCGGCCAGTCGCGAGGTCGCTCCGCGACCGTTGGCCGGGCCGCTATCCATGCGGCGCGGGCGTCAACGGGCCGATATGATTCGCAAACCTCGCTTGCATCTCCCGTTCGCATGGCTTGGCCTCAGGCATCTCGACACGGAATGAACCGCGATCAACCCGGGCAACTTAATTTCGCCATCATCGGCTGCGGCCTCATCGGCCGGAAGCGCGCCCACGCGCTCGCCCGTGTCCCCGGCGCCACGCTCCTCTACAGTTGCGACCTCGACGCCGCCCGCGCGGGCGAGGTCGCGAAACTCGCCGCCAGCTGCACAGCGACGACCAACTTCGCCGCCGTGCTCGCCGATCCGCGTGTCGATGCCGTCATCGTCGCCACGCTCAACGCCTCGCTCGCGCCCCTCGCGCTCGCCGCCGTGCGCGCGGGCAAACACGTGCTCGTCGAAAAACCCGGCGCGCTCAACGCCGCCCAGCTCCGCACCGTGCGCGACGCCGCGCGCGCGACCGGCGCGCGCGTGCGCCTCGGCTACAACCACCGCTTCCACCCTGCGCTTCGCAAGGCCCGCGAGATCGTCGATTCGGGCGCGCTGGGGCCGATGATGTTTCTCCGCGGCCGCTACGGCCACGGCGGTCGCAAGGGCTACGACCGCGAGTGGCGCGCCGACCCCGCGCTCTCCGGCGGCGGCGAGTTGATCGACCAGGGCGTCCACCTGATCGATCTCGCGGGCTGGTTCCTCGGCGATTTCGCGACGGTCGAGGGCCACGCCTCAACTCTGTTTTGGGATATGAAGGTCGACGACAACGCGTTCCTCTCCCTGCGCACCGCCGCCGGCCAGACCGCGTGGCTCCACGTGAGCTGCACGGAGTGGAAAAACATGTTCTCGCTCGAACTCTACGGCCGCGACGCGAAGCTTTCCATCGATGGACTCGGCGGCAGCTACGGCCCGGAGAAACTGACCTTCTACAAGATGCTCCCGCAGATGGGCCCGCCGGAGACGACGGTCTTCGAATTTCCCGGCGCCGACGATTCGTGGGCGCTGGAGACGGGTGCGTTTGCCGAGGACATTCGCCTCGGGCGCGAGCCGGCCCCCGGATTCGACGAGAGCATCCGCGCGCTGGAAATCGTCGAGGCCATCTACCACGCGAGCGGCTATCCGATTTCGGAGGCGGGTTTGTGAGGCTCGGTTGTCATCACTCGCGCGGCCCCGAAGTCACCGGGCGAAGCTCGCTCGCGGGGCCCCGACGCCGTTGGATTCGTCCCAATCGAAAATCGAGAATCAAAAATCAAAAATGATCATCACCCGCTCCCCCCTTCGCGTCTCCCTCGGCGGCGGCGGCACCGACCTGCCGTCGTATTACCGCGAGTTCGGCGGCTTCCTCGTCGCGGCGGCGATCGACAAATACGTTTACATCACGCAACACCGGACGTTTCAGCCCGAGATCATCATCAAATACTCGAAGCTCGAACGCGTTCCCTCCGTCGATCAAATCGAACACCCGATCATCCGCGAGGCGCTCAAGCTCGTCGGCGTCACCGATCCGCATCTCGAGCTCGCCTCGATGGCCGACATCCCCGGCGGCACCGGCCTCGGCTCCAGCGGCAGTTTCACGACCGCGTTGCTCAAGGCGCTGCACGCCTCGAAGAAAAACCTGATCTCGCCCGCCGAGCTCGCCGAGCAGGCCTGCGACATCGAGCTCAACAAGCTCGGCGAGCCCATCGGCAAACAGGATCAATACATCGCGGCCATCGGCGGCATCACGGCCTTCACGTTTCACAAGGATGGGCGCGTCGAGTATCGCCCGTGCGCGATTTCCGAGGAGACGCTCTTCAATCTTGAGGACAACCTGCTCCTGTTTTTCACCGGCTACAGCCGCAGCGCCTCCGCGATCCTCAAGGATCAAAACGACAAGTCGAAGGCCAACGACCCGGCCATGCTCGACAACATGCACTTCACAAAACAGCTCGGCTACGAGTCGCTCGCCGCGCTCGAGGGCGGCAACCTCGAGGAGTTCGCGCGCCTGATGGACGTCCACTGGCAGCGCAAGAAGGCCCGCAGCTCCGGCATGAGCAACGCGCACATCAACGACTGGTATGACCACGCGATGGCGCACGGCGCGCTCGGCGGAAAACTCATCGGCGCCGGCGGCGGCGGGTTCCTGATGTTTTACGCCGGCGACAAGAAAAAACTCCGCCACGCGATGCGCGAAAAAGGCCTGCAAGAAGTGCGCTTCCGCTTCGACTTCGAGGGCTCGAAAGTCGTCGCCCAGAACTAATTCAATTTGGAACGCGAAGATCGCGGAGGACGCGATGAGAAGAAAAAATCCTCCGCGCCCTCCGCGTCTTCCGCGTTTCAACCAATGCCTTCCTCCGAACTCCCCGTCGCCCTCCTCGCCGGCGGCATGGCCACGCGCCTGCGCCCGATCACGGAGAAAATCCCCAAGCTCCTCGTGGAGGTCGCCGGCGAGTCGTTCTTCTCCCACCAACTTCGCCTCCTGAAGAAAAACGGCCTCACGCGCATCGTCCTCTGCGTCGGCTACCTCGGCGAAATGATCGTCGAACAATACGGCGACGGCACGAAGTGGGGCGTGCGGATCGAGTATGCGTTCGACGGCCCGAAACTCCTCGGCACCGGCGGCGCGCTCATCGCCGCGCTGCCGAAGCTCGGCGACGCGTTTTACGTGCTCTACGGCGACAGCTACCTGCCGATCGACTACCGCGCCGTGGGCGATTTTTTCCTGCGCTCCGGCAAGCAGGGCCTGATGACCGTCTACGAAAACCGCGGCCGCTACGACGCGAGCAACGTCGAGTTCGCCGACGGCGAAATCAAGATCTACGACAAGAAACTCAAGTCCCCCGCGATGCGCCACATCGACTACGGCCTCGGCGTGTTTCGTGCGACGGCGTTCGACGGCTTCGCCCGCGACGCCGTCGTCGATCTCGCGGCCGTCCAGTCCTCCCTCGTCGCCCGCCGCGCGCTAGCCGGTTACGAGATGCGCGAGCGCTTCTACGAGATCGGTTCGCACGAGGGCCTGAACGAACTCAACGCACTGCTCGGCGGAAAGGCTGAAGGACTGAAAGACTGAAGGGCTGAACCAATCAAAAGCTTCCCCCCGCCGCCTTTTCAGCCTTTCAGTTCTTCAGCCCTTCAGCCTTTTTCCTCCCCATGTCCTACGCAGCCCAACACCTCCATGAGACGGCCGACATCGTCTCGAAACTCAACGTCGACGACTGCGAAAAATGCGTCGCCGAGCTCCGCGCCGTCCGCGATCGCGGCGGGCGCTTGTTCATCCTCGGCGTCGGCGGCAGCGCGGCTAACGCCTCGCACGCCGTGAACGATTTCCGCAAAATCGCCGGCCTCGAGTGCTACGCGCCCACCGACAACGTCTCCGAACTCACCGCGCGCACCAACGACGAGGGCTGGGCGAGCGTGTTCGTCGAGTGGCTCCGCGGCTCGCGCCTCAACGCCAAGGACGCGCTCCTCATCCTCTCCGTCGGCGGCGGCAACCTCGAGAAAAACGTCTCGCCCGGTTTCATCTCCGCCATCCAGCTCGCGAAGCAGGTCGGCGCGCGCGTGCTCGGCATCGTCGGTAAGGACGGCGGCTACACCGCGAAGCAGGCCGACGCGTGCGTCATCATCCCGACGGTGAACCCGAACAACATCACGCCGCACAGCGAGGCGTTTCAGGCCGTCGTCTGGCATCTCTTCGTCTCGCACCCCGCGCTCAAGGTGAACCAGACGAAGTGGGAAAGCGTCGCGAAGCCGTGAGGTAGGGCAGGGTCTCCGACCCGCCCTTTCGACCACTTGCGGCAATCGCGAGCGGGTCATCGCCCCGCCCACCTTCCCATGCCCGCCGCCCTCCGTCCCGCCGTTTTCCTCGACCGCGACGGCACGCTCAACCGCCAGGTCATCCGCGACGGCAAACCCTTCCCGCCCGACACGCTCGCCGAGTTTCGTCTCTTCGACGACGTGCCCGCCGCCTGCACCCGGCTCGCCGCCGTCGGCTTCACGCTCGTCGTCGCGACCAACCAACCCGATGTCGGCCGCGGCACGCAGTCGCTCGCCGTCGTCGAGGCGATGCACGAAAAACTCCGCGCGCTCGTCCCGGAGATCGCGCGCATCGAAACCTGCTTCGCCCCCGGCCAAGGCATCGCGCACCCGGAGGATCGCCGCCGCAAACCCGAGCCCGGCATGATCCTCGACGCTGCTGCCGCGCTCGACCTTGACCTTGCGCGCTCGTGGTTGGTCGGCGACCGCTGGCGCGACGTGGACTGCGGCCGGCGCGCGGGCGTGCGCACAGTGTACATCGATTTCGGTTACGCGGAGGAGCTGCGCGCCGCGCCGGATTTCACCGTCTCATCCTTCGCAGAAGCCGCGGGAATCATTCTCGCCCAGCGTTGACCCTCCCCGCTCCCTCGCCCCTCATCCCTCCCACCATGAAATCCCTCAACGATCTCGCGATCCAGCTCTACGCCGACGGCGCCGACAAAGCCGGCATCCTCGAACTCTACGCCAAGCCCTACATCAAGGGCCTCACCACGAATCCCTCGCTCATGAAGAAGGCGGGCATCAAGGACTACGAGGCATTCGCCCGCGACATTCTCCAAACCGTCACCGCGAAACCGATCTCGCTCGAGGTATTCACCGACGACATCGCCGACATGAAGCGCCAGGCCGCAAAGATCAATTCCTGGGGCGCCAACGTTTACACGAAGATCCCGATCACCAATTCCAAGGGCGAGTCCTGCCTCCCGCTCATCCGCGAACTTGGCCGCGAGGGCGTGAAGCTCAACGTCACCGCGCTCCTCACGCTCGAGCAGGTGCGCGGCGTCGCCGAGGCGCTCAATCCCGCCGTGCCCGCGGTCGTCTCCGTCTTCGCCGGCCGCATCGCCGACACCGG
>JBEANZ010000423.1:0-5713 GCA_041165185.1 Verrucomicrobiota bacterium
CTTCCGCAACCAGGCCCAGACGCTCGGCCACGACTTCGAGAAGCTCCTGCGCGACAACCCCAAATACGCCGCCGGCCACGCCGCCTACGGCTACTTCCTCGGCAAGGTCGGCCAGCGCCGCGAGTCCGTCGCCATGCTCCTCAAGGCCAACGAACTCGATCCCGACATCCCGCTCGTCAAAAACCAGCTCGGCAACGCGCTCGCCGAGGACGGCAAGCCCCTCCTCGCCGTCAATTACTTCCTCGCCGCCATCAAGCTCGCGCCCGCCGAGCCGCTCTACCACTACCAGCTCGGCACGCTGCTCGCCGAGGCGCGCGACACGTTTCTCAAGAGCGGCGAGTGGACGCGCGCCGCGCTCGACCGCTCGATGCGCGCCGCGTTTCTCCGCGCGACGGAGCTCGCGCCCGACCGCTTCGAATTCGCCTACCGCCACGCCGAGTGCTTCTACGATCTCGCCGAGCCGGACTGGGACGCCGCGCTCAAGGCCTGGGCCGCTCTCGAGGACAAGGCCCCCACCCCCATCGAGCGCCAAACCATGCGCCTCCACGCAGCCAACATCCTCGTGAAAACCGGCAAACCCGAGCACGCCCGCACCCTCCTCGCGACCGTCGACGAGCCCGCGCTCCAAGGTCAGAAACAAAAGGTCGTTGCCCAGCTCGCCGAGAGCGCGAAGAAGTGACCCCACTCCTTCGCATCCGGCATGTCTCTCCTCGATAAACTCGAACGCACCCTCGGCCGCTTCGCCGTCCCCAACGTCGCACTCTATCTCGTCATCGGACAGGTCGCCGTGCTGCTCACGCACATGCTCGGGCACCTCGATCTCAACGTCTGCGTGCTCGTCCCCGACGCCGTGAAAGAGGGCGAGTGGTGGCGGCTGCTCACGTTTTGTTTCCTGCCGCCGCCGCCGGGGATGTTCGGCTACCTGCTCGTCGCGTTTTCCCTCTATTTGTTCTACCTGATGGGCAACGCGCTTGAGGATTTCTGGGGCGTGTTTCGCTTCAACCTCTTCCTGCTGACCGGCTACGCGCTCACCGTCGGCGTCGCGTTCTTCACGCCCTCCATCCCCGTGACGAATCTCTTCATCGGCGGCTCCGTGTTTCTCGCTTTCGCCTACCTCAACCCCGACTTCGAGATGCTGCTCTTCTTCATCCTCCCGGTGAAAATCAAGTGGCTCGCCCTCGTCTCCTGGCTCCTCACCGCCTACTGGCTCTTCGTCGGGGACCTCTCCTCGCGCCTGCAAATCCTGGCCTCGGTTGGCAACTTCCTGATTTTTTTCAGCGGCGACATCCTCCGCTCCCTCCGCCACGGCCGCCAGAAAATGGTCCGGCAGGCGCGCGACTTCGCCGAGGCCGGCGAGCCCCGCCACCGCTGCCACGCCTGCGGCAAAACCGATCTCACGCACCCGCAACTCGACTTCCGCTACTGCTCGAAATGCGCCGGCGACGAATGCTACTGCCCCGAGCACATCCAGAATCACGCCCACTCCGTCGCCCCCGATGAGCCGGCGAAACGCTGACCCGTTCGCCGCCGCCGCCGCGCTCGCCACCGTCGGCGACTGGCTGCGCTTCGCCGAAAAACTCTACGCCACCCACGGCCTCGCGCTCGGCCAGGTCGCGACCGACGCCCATGACGAGGCGCTCTACCTCGTCCTCCACGCCCTCGCGCTCCCCCTCGACAGCGACGCCCGCGCGCTCACGCAAAAACTCACCGCCGCCGAAAAAGCGCGCCTCGAAAAACTCTTCCGTCGCCGCGTGCTCGATCGCGTGCCCGCCGCCTACCTCACGCGCGAAGCCTGGCTCGGCGAACACCGCTTCTACGTCGACGAACGCGTCATCATCCCCCGCAGCTATTTCCTGGAAATCATCCCGACCCTCCGGTGTAGGGCGGGGTCGCCGACCCCGCCGTCGCGCCGCACGCGCAACGAAAACGGCGCACTCGGCAACGGCCGCGCGTCGCTCGGCCGCGGCGGCGTCGGCGACCCCGCCCTACAACAAAGCGCCGCGCAGCTACCGGCCCCCGCCGCCGAATTCCTTCGCCTCGCCGACGTCTGCACCGGCTCCGGCTGCCTCGCGATCCTGCTCGCGCACGAATTTCCCGCCGCGCATGTCGACGCCATCGACCTCTCGCCCGCCGCGCTCGAAGTCGCCGCGCTCAACGTCCGCGCCCACCACCTCGGCCGCCGCGTGAAACTCTTCGCCAGCGACGTCTTCGCCGCCGTCCCGCCCGCGCGCTACGATCTCATCCTCAGCAACCCGCCCTACGAACCCAGTAAGCACGTCGACTCGCAGGCGCCCGAGTTCGCCGCCGAGCCGCGCCTCGCGCACGACGGCGGCCGCGACGGCCTCGCGATCATCCGCAAACTCCTCCGCGAATCCCGCGACCGCCTCACGCCGCACGGCCTCGTGGTGATCGAGGTCGGCGGGTTGCGCGCGGCGATGGATCGCGAGTTCGCCGCGCTCGCGCCCGAGTGGCTTCCGACCCAGGACGGCGCCGACTGCGTCTGCCTGATCCACGCCGCGCGCCTCGCGGCGTGGCGCGGTTGACCAGACCGCCCCGGAAAATCGCATTCACCCGATGCACGCCCACGCCGCCCAGCAACTCATCGACCGCCTGCGGATGACGCGCATCCCGCAGGAGGGCCCGTGGTTCGCGCCGACGTTTCGCGCCGACGAATCCGTCGCCTTCACCGCCCCGGCCGCCGCCGCGCGCTACGCCGGCCCGCGCGCCGCCTACTCCGCGATTTACTGCGTGCTCACGCGGGAGGACTTTTCGGCGCTCCACCGCCTCGCCTCCGACGACCTCTGGCATTTCTACGACGGCGCGCCCGTCGAGCTCCTCCAACTCCACCCCGACGGCCGCGCCGAGACGACCCTCCTCGGCCGCGATCTCGCCGACGGTCAACACCCGCAACTCCGTGTGCCGCGCGGCGTGTGGCAGGCCGCGCGCCCGCTTGGCGGCGCCGATGCGTGGTCGTTCATCGGTAACACCCTCGCGCCCGCCTTCGACTACGCCGACTTCGAGATCGGCTATCGCGACGAGCTCCAGGCGCGTTTCCCGGCCAGCGCCGAACGCATCGCCGCATTCACCCGCGCGGAATTCGCGCGGCGGCCGTAACGCCGCGCCCGGGAAAGTTTCTTGTGCGCCACCGGGCCGCTCGCGATCTTCCCGGCAGCCCGAACCTCGCCGTGCCCCCCTCGCCTCCCCCAACCAATCCGGCCACCCCCTCGACCATTCCGGAGGAACCGCCGTCCCGTCGCTTGCTCGGCTTTTTTTTTGCGGCCGATCGCGAGCAGGCCTCCGTCCTCGGACGGCTCCGCTGGAAACGCGCAATCCTGGCGCTCGGTTTGATGCTCGTGGCCGGCTATGTGACCTGCGCCGTCGGGCTCTACTTCGTGGCCCGGGTCGCGTTTCACTCCGAAAACGTCCGCTTCGCCGATCTCGCGATGCCCACGCGTTGGCACCGCTACCGCGCCGCGCGGGGCGACGACCATGTCGCCGAGGCGCAGCGTCTCATGGAGAAGGGTCTTCGGCGCGAGGCGCTGTCCCTCGCGCGCGCCGGGGTCGCGCAGTCCCCGGCCAATCGCGACGGTCGCCTCGTCCTCGCCCGCCTGCTGTTTGAGGCGGGTCGTGCGGATTCCGCCTGCGCCACGCTGGTCGACGGCCTGTCGCTCCACGCGAGCCACGACGATTACCTGCGCGCCCTCTTCACCGCCCTGCTCCGGGAACAACGCGACGCGCAGGTCGCCGGCCTCGCGCGCGATCTCCTCGCGGGGCGGGACGTCCCGCTTCCGCGCCAGCATCTCCTCGCGCTCGCCGGCGCCACCGCGCGCTATTTCCGCGGCGAGTTCGATCAGGCGGACGATTTTCTCGAGCGACCCGCCGGCCTCGCCGACTCCCGCGACGGCCGCGTCCTCGCCACCAAGATCGATTGGGCCCGCGGCTACCGCGAGTTGGCCCTGCTCTCCCTGCGCACACTCGCGCGCGAGTTTCCCCACGATGCCGAGGTGCGCTCCGAACTCGTCCACCGCCTCCTCGATCTCGGGCTCCACGACGAGGCCCGCCGCGAGACCCTCGCCTTCCAAATCGCCCATCCCGCCCTCGCCGGCCCGCGCATCGACCTGCTGCGTTTCTTCCGCGCCAATCCCGATCCCTCGCGCGCCGCCCGCGAGGCCGACATCCTACTCGAGGAGTTCGCCGCCGATCCGGCCGCCCTCGCCGCCGTCGGGGAATTCGCCGCCAAGGCGGGCGACTCCGCGCTCGCCCGCCGCCTGCTCGACCTGGCGCGCGCGCGCGCGCAGCCGTGGGAGTTGCACGCCCTCCTCCTCATCGAGGCTCTCGTGGTCCAACGCGATTTTCGCGGCGCGCTCGCCACCGCGGACGACCTCGCGCGCCGCGAACCGAACTTCGCCGCCGCGCAGCAGGCCCGCCTCAACAGCCTCCTCGCCGTCGCCCACTTCGGCCTCGGCAACATCGACGCCGGGCGCCTCTTCCTCGCCAATTTCCTCCGCCAATCCTACCTCCGCGCCGACAACCTCCTCGCCATCGCCCAACGCCTCGTCGAGGTCGGCGCCTACGAACCCGCCCGCGACGCCCTCGTCCGCGCCGTCGCCGCCGATCCGCTGAATCAGGCCGCGCTCACCCGCCTCGTCGAACTCGAGCTCAACCTCAACCGCATCGACGAACTCCCCGCGCACCTCGCCCGCCTCGTCACGATGCGCCAGCCCTCGCCCGACGTCCTGCGCGTCGCGCAACTGAAACTCGGCGGCGATCTCTACCTGTTTTCCGCGGACCGGCCGGCGGCGCTCGCGGCCGTGCGCGCCGCGCTCGAAAAAAAAACCACCCGCCGGCCGCGGCTCTAGCGCCGTTCGTTGCCCACGCCGCCGCGCAGAGGCGCCGCGCCCGCTACGTCAGCGCCGCGCGCAGCTCCGCGAGCAGCCGCTCGTTCTGCGCCGGCGTGCCGACCGTCACGCGGATCCACTCCGCGAGGCCGTAGCTCTTCACCGGGCGCACGATCACGCCGCGCCGTTGGAGCGCGTCGAACACCCGCAGTCCGTCGCCCACGCGCACGAGCATGAAATTCGCCACGCTCGGCACGAACTCCAACCCCAGCTCCGCGCATCCGCGCTCGAGTCGCGCGAGGCCCGCGCGGTTTTCGCGCGCGGTTTTCTCGGCGAACTCGGTGTCGTCGAGCGCCGCGAGCGCGGCGGCCTGCGCGATGGCGTTCACGTTGAACGGCTGCCGCACGCGGTTGAGCAGCCCGCACAGCTCCGCGCCCGCGTAGCCGTAGCCCACGCGCAGCGCGGCGAGCCCGTAGATTTTGGAAAACGTCCGCAGGCAAATCACGTTGCGCCCCTCCGCGATCAGCGGTCGCAGGTCGGGCGCGCCCGCGACGAACTCCGCATAAGCCTCGTCGATCACGGCGACGACGTGCGGCGGCAGCGCGCGCACAAACGCGAGGAGCTCCGCCTCGGCGTTCGCGGTGCCGGTGGGATTGTTCGGCGTGCAGACATAGACGAGCTTCGTGCGCGGCGTGATCGCGGCGGCGATTTTCCCGAGATCGTGGCGCCAGTTGACGAGCGGCACCTCGACGGCCTTAGCGCCGAAGAGCAACGTGACGAGCTTGTAAACGACGAACGCCGGCGCGCCCATCACGACCTCGTCGCCCGCGTCGACGAACACGTGGCCGAGCAGCTCGATGATTTCGTTGGAGCCA
>JBEANZ010000424.1:0-4087 GCA_041165185.1 Verrucomicrobiota bacterium
AGCGCACGTCGGCACCGACGTAAACCGCGGTGACGCCCGGGAGCTGCTGGAGAAAATCGCCGATGTTGCCGTCGGCGACGTTGCCGAAGGAATCAGAGGCGACGACGTTTTTGACGTTGGCCGCCTCGCGTTGCCGCGTGATCGCGGCGGCGCTGCCCTCGCGCGGGCCGGAGACGGTGAAGGCCTCGAGCTTGTAGGTGGCGGCGCCCAGCTCGACGGCGTGGGTGGTGCGAGCGCCAGCGATGACGACGACGGGCACGCGCTTCGCCTCAAGGCCGGTGTAGTGGATAACGAGCGTCGCGGGCCCGGGTGGGAGCGAGAGTTCAAAGCGCCCCTCGCGATCCGTGAGCGCGAACGCCGCCGCGCCGGCCACCGTGATTTCGGCGCCGTCGAGGTAGGCGGAGGTGGCGGCGTTGCTCACTTGGCCGGTGACGACGCCGGTCGATTGGCCGAACGCCTGGGCGACGAGGAGGGCGACGAGCGCAGCGAACCGAAGTCCGCGAAACGGAGCGAGGGAACGACGAGGGTGCATGGAAAGAAAGCAAAGGGGTGCCGCGGGGCGAGTGGGCGCGCGGCGGATGCGCGCGGGGTGGGGGAGCGTGGGGCGCGCGAGGCGGGGGCGAAGTTGGCCGGCGGAAATTTTTCGGACAACGCCAAAGACGCGCCGGAGCCGGAGGATTCGTTTGTGCGGGCAGCGGGCAAGGAGCGCCCCTCCACTTAGACCCGCTGCGGAGCCGAGGGGACGGCCTTGTGCCGCGAGGGTTTGAGCGCGCTGGAGAACGAGCCGTGTTCCGCGCGATATTTCCGCGGCGGGAGGCCGACGTGTCGGCGGAACAGTTTGGAAAAATGGTAGGGATCGGCGAGGCCCACGGCTTTGCCGACTTCAGCCACGGGCAGCGTTGAGCTCAGTAGGAGTTCGCGGGCCTCGCGCAGTTGGCGGCCGATCACGTGGCGCTTGGCCGAGACGCCGAGATGGCGGCGGAAAAGTTTCAACACGTGCGAGCGGCTGCGGCCTACGAGCGCGGCCATGTCCTCGATGCGCGGTCCGAGATGGAAACCTTTCTCCACGTGCACGAGCAGCCGCTCCAACTCCTCCGGCCGATGCGTGGCGGGGGCCACCGCGCCGGCCGCAGTGCGCGTCAGTTCGCGCACGAGGAGCAGGCCCAGAGCGCGCGCCTCCGCCTCGTCGCGCGGCGAATGCAGATACCACCGCACCGCGTAGTCGATCAGCCGGCCCAGTGGTTCGTCGGCCTCCACGCGGAGCCGCACCACGCCGCGCAAGCCCGGCCACGGCACGTCGCGGCGATCCGGCGAATCAAATTCGGGCTCACCGCGCTCGTGCGGGACGTTGGCCGACCACGACGCGCCGAGCCGATACCAGGGCACGAGATGCACGTGGGAGGTGAACATCGGCTCCTTCGCCGAGGGCAGGTAGGCGATGCGCCGCCCCCACGGCAGCACGTAGAGATCGTGCGGCTCGATGCGGTGGGTCGCGCCGTCGACCGTGAATCGGCCCCGTCCGCTTTTGCACCAAAATAGCCCCCGGCTCTGCACGCAGCCGTTCACGAAGGTCTGCTGCGCCGCGAACTGGAAGAGTCCCGCCCGGCAAATCGCTGGAGCTGCATCGGTCGACGCCGCGACAGGGACGGGATTTTTTTTCGGACAGGGACGGGGGCGGGCCATCGGATGCAAAGCAACAAGAGATTCCCCACTTGTCCATTGTTACTTCTCGCCTAGGACGGGTAGACTTCACGCGTTACCTGACCTGCCCCGTTTCCCTCGTTTTCGTTCCCCCCGCGACTGTCCCCATGAAACCCTCCACCCTGCTTCGTTTCGTTCCGTTGGCCGTTTTCGCCCCCGCGCTTCTCTGTGCGCAAACCGCCCCCAAGCCTCCCGCCACCGCCGCGGGGGCCGAAGACGCCGTCGTCCTCTCGCCGTTCGTCGTCAACACCGCCACCGAGACCGATGGCTACCGCGCAACCTCCACCCTCGCCGGCAGCCGCGTCCGCTCCGACATCAAGGATGTCGCCGCCTCGGTCACCGTGCTCACCACCGAGTTCCTCGACGACCTCGGCGCGAAGGATATCGCCAGCGCCATGGCGTTTGTGGCCGGCGCCGAGAACGACTCCACGTTTCACAACGAGCCCGTCGCCGCCCTCGGCGGGGCCAACGGCTACGTCGGCTCCGATTTCGGCGACAACAATAACTCCTCGGGCCGCATCCGCGTGCGCGGCTTGGGCAACGCGACCACGGTCGTCAATTTCATCGACACCCTCGGCTCCACGGATCGCTACAACACCGACCGCGTCGAGTTCCTGCGCGGGGCCAATTCGATTCTCTTCGGCCTCGCCTCGCCCGCCGGCCTCGTGAATTCCGCCACCAAGATCGCCGGCACGCGCAAGAATGCCACCATTGTGAGCAGCCAGATCGACGAGTATGGTTCCAACCGCGTCATGCTGGACCACAACCAGGTGCTCGTCCCCGGCAAGCTCGCGCTGCGCGGCATCGGCCTCTTCAACGAGCAGCAATACCGGGTGAAGACCGCCTTCCTGCGCGACAAGCGGGCGTTCCTCACCGCCACGTATCAGCCGTTCAAGGGCACCACGCTGCGGGCCTACGCGGAGGGCGTCGGCAGTTTTGGCCGCCGCCCCAACAACCGCACCGTGCAGGACAACGTCTCCGGCTGGCTGCGCGCCTACAACACCTACGCCCCGCAGATGACGCCCGCCCAGGTCGCGCAGGCCTTTTACTGGGACCCCACCGTGCCAAATATCGACGGCATCGCCCCCGCCACCACCTTCACGCTCGCGAACGGCACGTCCGTCAACCTCGGCCTGATCCGCCGCCCGCTCGACACCAACGCCAGCGGCACCGCGCTGATCTACAGCGGCAACGGCCAGTGGTCCAGTCCGCTCGACAACCTCGTCACGATCCTCGCCAACCGCACGATCGCCGGCGCCGCCGTCAATCCCGCCACCGCCCGCAGCCAGTTCGCCCGCAGCGGCGACGCGCTGGAAAACAGCGCCATCCTCCGCGCCGATCCGCAGGCCACCGACAAGGGCATCTTCCCCTACGACACCGTCGAGATCGGCGCGCTGCCCGGCAACTTTCGCAAGGAGCACCTCCGCCGCTTCAACTTCACCCTCGACCAGCGCATCACCGAGGATTTCTACGTCTCGGCCACCGTCCAGCGGGAGACGCGCAATTTCGACCAGTATTTCGCGGTCCTCTCCCAGTCCAACCAGATCTCGATCGACATCAATCAGCGGCTGCCCGACGGGCGCGTGAACCCGAATTTCCTGCGGCCGTTCATCTACGGCCGCAACATCGCCGAGCGCGGCGACGCCACGCTCGAGAACTATCTCGTGCAGGCCAACTACGACTTCGACTTCGCGAAAAAACTCCCACGCGTCGGCTGGCTCGGCTCGCACCGGCTGACCTCCGTCTTCACCAAGGCCAAGCGCGACACCTACGGCACCCGCTACCACAACCAGTTTGAGAGCGACATCCCCAACGTGCTGCCGGCGGCGACCACGGGCGCCAACTCGACCGCCGGCTCATCCCGCCTGATCATGCAGCTCTGGTATGTCGGCGATCCCGTGAAAGTCGGCGACACCGCCCTGCGCTTCACCGGCTTTCCCGACAACGTCGCGGCGCAGGCCGGCCGCTCCTACGATTATCTCTACTACAACAATCTCGCGACGCCAGCGGTGTGGCAGCGCTCGCCGCAGCAGATCCGCGTCGGCCAGGGTCTCATCGCCAACGCCGCCGTCCGCACCTGGTCCGTCCTGCGCAACGAGGGCCTCGGCACCTCGCTGCAAAGTTTCTACTGGAAAAACCGGATCGTGACCCTGCTGGGTTGGCGTCGCGACAAGGTCGACTCGTTCCTCGCCGCGCTGCAGCCCGATGCCGGCTCTCCGTTTCCCGCGCTGCCCGGCAGCAGCCGCCGCGATTTCCAGTCCACCGGCACCACGTTTAAGAACGAGGCCGACACCACCACGCAGAGCATCGTCTTCAAGGTCACCGATCACCTGCGCCTGCTGGCGAACCGCTCGGAGAATTTCGCCGCGACCAGCCCGCGCCAAGA
>JBEANZ010000425.1:0-15232 GCA_041165185.1 Verrucomicrobiota bacterium
GAGGCCGTGCTCGCCCACGAGATCGGGCACTACCGCCGCGGCCACATCCCGAAGATGATCGCGATGTCGGCCGCGATGCTGCTCGGCGGCTTCGCGGTGATCGCGTGGCTGGCGCGGAGCCCGTGGTTCAACGCGTCGTTCGGGTTTCCGGCGGGCGAGCTCGCGCCGTCGTTTCTGCTCTTCGGCCTGTTGAGCGGACTCGTCACGTTTTGGTTTTCGCCGCTGGGCAACGTCCTCTCGCGCAAACACGAATACGAGGCCGACGCCTTCGCGCGCGAGGCGGTGGGCGGTCCCGCGCCGATGGTGGGCGCCCTGCGCAAGCTCGCGCAGAAAAACCTGAGCAACCTCACGCCGCACCCGTGGTTCAGCGCGTTTTTCTACTCGCACCCGACGCTCGTCGAGCGCGAGGCGGCGCTGCTGAAGACGAGTTGACCGCGGATAACGCGGATGAACGCGGATGAAATCCCCGGGAGCTGAAATCCATCCGCGTCCATCCGCGCTCTCCGCGGTGGCTCTCTGTCTTGGGCTATTGGGATTCAGCGCGGTCGCACAGGCGGAGACGCTCACGCTCGCGACCTACAACATCGAAAACTACGTCGCCGCGAACCGCATGACCGAGGCCGGCTACCGGAAGGACTACCCGAAGCCCGAGCCCGAAAAACGCGCCCTCCGCGCCGTCATCCGCGCGCTCGGCGCGGATGTGCTCGTCGTTCAGGAAATGGGCGGCCAGCCCTACCTCGACGAACTCCAACGCGACCTCCGCGCCGAGGGCCTCGACTACCCCCACGCCGCGCTCGCCACCGCCAGCGACGCCGACCGCCATCTCGCCATCCTCTCGCGGCGCCCGCTCAAGGCCGTGACGACCCACGCCGATCTCGAGTTCGCCTACTTCGGCGCGCGCGAGAAAGTGAAACGCGGCCTGCTCGAAGCCACCGTCGCGACCACCGCCGGCGACGTGACGATCTTCGTGCTCCATCTGAAGAGCCGCTACACGGAGCGCCCTGACGATCCCGCGAGCGCGGTGCGCCGCGCCGCCGAGGCCACCGCGATCCGCGACCGCGTGCTGCGGCGGTTTCCCAGTCCGGCCGCCGCGCGCTTCGTGATTCTCGGCGACTGCAACGACAGCCGTGCGAGCAAGGCGCTCGAACACCTCCAAAAACGCGGCAAGACGCCCATCGCCGAACGTCTCGCCGCCGCCGATTCGCGCGGCGACACGTGGACGCACTTCTACCGCCGCGAGGAAAGCTACACGCACGTCGACCACATCCTCGTCTCGCCCGCGCTGCGTCCGGCGGTGCGCGACGGTGCGGCGAAAATTTTCGACGGTGACGGCGTGCGCGAAGCGAGCGACCACCGACCGGTGGCGGTCACGCTGCTGATCGAGCCAAAAAAATAGCGCCGGTCGGCGACCGGCGCTCGAAAATACGCTCGTTGCCGGGCGTAGCCTACTTCCCCGTCACGCTCACCGGCACCGTGATTTCGCCGGCGCCGTAGCCCTTGAGGAACAGATTACCTGTGCCGGGTTTTCCGCCGCGCACCATCACGGTCACGCTCGTCTGGCCCTGCGGCACGACGACCTCGTTCATGATCACGCTCTCCGGCACATCCGTGGTCAAATCGAGCAGCGTGCCGCCCGGGGGCGCGGCGTTCGGAATCGTGAACGTCAACATCTGCTGCTGGCCCGAGGCGAACGTGAGCGAGCTCGGCGAAACCGTCACCAAACTCGGATCGATGTGGAATGATCCGACGGGGGAGTAGCCGTTGCCGCCGTTGAGGGCGACGGAGTAGTTTTTGCCGGCGGGGAGCGGCGGGACGAAAAAGCTCAACGACGTCGGCGATTCGAAGACCGTGCGCACGCGCTCGCCGCTGAAAAACACCACGTCGCGTTCGTTGAAGCCGCGGCCGAGCACGCTCACGCGCGAGCCCACCGGGCCGCGATTCACCTCGAGCGAGAGCACGTAGCGGCGGGCGATTTTCGCGCGCGTGACCTCGGTGTAGGCCTCGCGCGGGGTCTGGACGTTGTTCCCCTCGAGCACGTAGCTCACGAGAAAGTAGTAGGCGATGTCCTCGCGGCCGCCCGCGACCGGGTATTCGAACTCGTAGAGCCCGCCGCCGAGCGCGCTCGTCTTCATCGGAAAACTCTTCCCATCGACCACGATTTGCGGCGCGAGGCTCGCGAGCGGCACGGTGTTCGTGCGCGTCGTCACGCGGAGGGTAAACGTGTAGATCTGCGACGGATTTTCCGGCATCGACGGCGGCGTGAGGTCCGTAATCGTGACGCTTTCGCAGCCCGCGAGCAGTGCGAGCACGACCGCCGCGCCGAGGGCGCGGAGGAATTTACTCGCGGGAAAAATTGGGTTGGTGTGCATTGATTTTGTAGAGTGAAAACCCCTCGGAACAATTCGCGCTAGTAATGAGCCGACTCGTCGCAGAGCAAGCCAAAGCTTCCGCCGCGCCCGCGCCGCTCGGGCTCTACGTGCACGTGCCGTTTTGCGCGTCGACGTGCGACTTCTGCGCGTTCTACCAGACGGTGCCGACGGCCGGTGCGGTGGAGGATTTTCTCGCCGGAATCGCGCGCGAGGCGGACCTCGTGGAGTGGACGCGCCCGGTCACGACCGTGTTCTGGGGCGGCGGCACGCCGGGCCTGCTCGCGCCGCGCGACCTCGAAAAACTCGCCGCGCTCGTTCGCGCGCGCTGCGGCGGCGCGCCGCGCGAGTGGACCGTCGAACTCGCCCCCGCCTCCGTGACCGCCGCACGCCTCGCGGTCCTGCGCGCGGCCGGTGTCACGCGGGTCTCGCTCGGCGCGCAGAGTTTTTCTCCGGCGCTGCTCGATGCGCTCGGCCGCCAGCATACGCGCGAGCAGGTGCTCCGCGCCTACGACCTCGTGCGCGCGGCGGATTTTCCGAGCGTCAATCTCGACCTCATGTTCGCGCTCCCCGGCCAGACCGAGGAAACCTGGCTCGCCGATCTCCGGGAGGCCGTCGCGCTCGCGCCCGATCATCTCTCGACCTACTGCCTCACGTTCGAGGAGGACACGAAGCTCTGGGTGAAACTTTCCCAAGGCCGCGTGAAGCTCGATCCCGAGCACGAGGCGCGGCTCTACGAGACCACGTGGTCCCAACTCGCCGCCGCCGGCTACGCGCAATACGAGGTCTCCAACTTCGCCCGCCCCGCCCACGCCTGCGCGCACAACCTCAACACCTGGCACATGCACGAGTGGATTGGCCTCGGGCCGTCCGCCGCCTCGCAGCACGCCGGCGTGCGCGGCGCCAACATCGCCGATCTCACGCGCTGGCTTGCGCACGTCGCGCGGGGCGAGCGCGTGACCGAGGATCGCGTTTTTCTCACGCCGGAACTGCTCGCGGAAGACGCGCTCATCTTCGGCCTGCGCCTCAACGCCGGCGTCGATCTCGCGCGTTGGCGGGCGCGTGCGCCCGACGCGCCGTGGGCGCAGGTGGAGGACACGCTCGCGACGCTCGCGTGCGGCGAGCTGCTCACGCGCGACGGCGACACCGTGCGCCTCACCACGCGCGGCCGGCTCGTGGCGGATTCCGTCGGTGCGGAAGTGATGGCGGCGTTCGAGCCGATTTTGGAAACCGCATGAAACTCTCCGCGCGCCTCGGGTTGTGGGTGGCGGGCGTCGCGCTCGCCGCGAGCGTCCTCGGCGGTTGCCGCAGCGCGCCGCTGAACTACGTGCCGGCGACGGCGCGGTTCTACCTCGAGAGTTCTGACGCTGGCGCGCGCGGCGTCACGCTCCCGCGCAGCGGTGTCCGGCTCGCGATTGGCGCGGCGCCGGTGCTCTCCGAGGGCGACATCCTCAACGTCGAAATTGCGCAGGTGGAGCTCGGGCGGTGCCTCATGTTTCAGCTCACAACCTCCGCCGCGCGCGACCTCTACCGCTACTCCGCGTCGAATCAGGGCCGACGCCTCGTGCTGCTCGTCGATGGCGCGGCGCTCGGCGCGCGGCGCGTCGAGGCGCCGCTCAACGACGGCACGCTCTTCGTCTTCGTCGAAATCCCCGACGATCAGCTCCCCGGCCTCGTCGAGCGCGTGAAACAAACCTCCGCCGATCTCCAGCGGGCGCTTGCGAAAAAACGATGAGCGCGCGCGCGTTGCATTTCGCACTCGTCGCGGCGCTGGGATTCGCCGCGGCGGCGCCGGCGGCGGAGCGCATCGAGCTGGCCTGGCCGACACCGCATCCGGCGTGGGCCGAGGGCAAGTCGCCGACCGAATTCCTCCAACACGCCGGCTCCGGCGATCCGACGTCGGGGGCGTTTGGCGGCGTGCGCGACGGCGGCGCGCGTTTTCACGAGGGCATCGACATCCGCGCCTTCGCGCGCGACCGCCGCGGCGAACCGACCGACAGCGTCTTCGCCGCGATGGCGGGCGTCGTGCGCCACCTCGCACCGACGCCGTCGAGCGGCTACGGCCGCTACATCGTGATCGAGCACCCGGAGCAGACTCCGGCGGTCTACACGCTTTACGGGCACCTCGCGCGCATCGCGCCCGGCCTCGCCGAGGGCGCGACCGTCACGCGCGGCCAGCCCATCGGGACGCTCGGGCACAGCTCGGGCGGCTACATGATCCCCGCCGACCGCGCGCACCTGCACTTCGAGATCGGGCTGATGGTGACGCGGGATTTTCCGGCGTGGTATGCCCGGCACCAGAGCGGCACGCGCAACGACCACGGCGCGTGGAACGGGAAAAACCTCATGGGCATCGACGCGCTCGAGTTTTTCAACCTCTGGCGCGCGCGCCGCGTGAACACGTTGCAGGACTACTTTTCGAAAATGGAAACCGCCGTCCGCGTGCGCGTCGCGGCGAGCCGCACGCCGGATTTCGTCACGCGTTATCCGTCGCTGCTCACGAAACCGTTGCCGCTCGGCCTCGTGGCCGGCTGGGAAATCCGCTTCAACTGGACGGGCCTGCCCTTCGCGTGGACGCCGCTCACCGGTCTCGAGGCCGTCGGCCTGTCGCCGGGCGCGCCGCAGTTTGTCGAGGTCAACTCCGACCTGCTCCGTCGCGAACGCAGCCGCTCGCTCGCCGTCCAGCGGCGCGGCGGCTGGGTCGCCGGCAAGGACCTTGAGCCCGTGCTCCAGCAGTTGTTCAACCGCTGAGGCGGCCGGGCCGCGCGCCGCGCGCTACTTACCGATGCCGCTCGTGCGGAAGCCGAGCGCGGCGAGCTTTGGCAGGTCGAGGATGTTGCGGCCGTCGAAGACGAACGCGGGTTTTTCCATCGCCGCGAAAAGCTTTCCGTAGTCGAGCGACTTGAACTCGTCCCACTCCGTCACGACCGCGAGCGCGTGCGCGCCGGCCGCGGCCTCATAGGCGCTGCTCGCGATCACGAGGCGCGGTTCCTCGCGGCCCTTGCCGAGGATGTCCGCGCGGATCTCGTCGGCCGGCACCTTGGGATCGTAGACGACGACGCGCGCCTGCTCGGCGAGCAGGTCGCGGCAGACGGCGATGGCGGCGGATTCGCGGGTGTCGTTGGTGTCCTTCTTGAACGCGAAACCGAGCACGGCGATTTTCTTGTCGGCGACGGAGTTGAAGAGCGACCGGACGATGCGCGCGGCGAAACGGTGCTTCTGCCAGTCGTTCATGTTCACGACGCCCTCCCAGTAGCGCGCGACTTCCGGCAGGCCGAACTGCTCGCAGAGATAGACGAGGTTCAGGATGTCCTTTTGGAAACACGAGCCGCCGAAGCCGACGCTGGCCTTCAGAAATTTCGGGCCGATGCGCGAGTCCTTGCCGATGGCGTTGGCGACCTCGTCGACGTCCGCGCCCGTCGCCTCGCACAGCGCGGAGATGGAATTAATCGAGGAGATGCGCTGGGCGAGGAAGGCGTTGGCGACGAGTTTCGAGAGTTCGCTCGACCAGAGGTTGGTCGTGATAATGCGTTCGCGGGGCACCCAGTGCGCGTAAACCGACGCGAGTTTTTGCACCGCGGCCTGACCGCCGGGCGTGCGCTCGCCGCCGATGAGCACGCGGTCCGGCGCCTCGAGATCGGCGACGGCGGTGCCTTCGGCGAGGAACTCGGGATTCGACAACACCTCAAACGCGTGGCCGCGCGAGTTGGCCGCGAGGATGTCCTTGATCGTCTCGGCGGTCTTCACGGGGATCGTGGATTTTTCGACGATGATTTTCGGGCCGTTGGCGTGCTCGGCGATCGTGCGGGCGACGGACTCGATGAAACGCAAATCCGCGGCGCGGCCGGCGCCGACGCCGTAGGTCTTGGTCGGCGTGTTGACGGCGACGAAGATGATGTCCGCCGCGCGGATCGCGCCGTGGACATCGGTGGAGAAGTGGAGGTTTTTCCCGCGCACCGAATTCACGATGTCATCGAGGCCGGGTTCGTAGATCGGGAGCGTGCCGGAGTTCCAGGCGGCGATGCGGGCGGCGTTCATGTCGACGACGCGCACCTCGATGTGCGGCGCCTTGCGCGCGATCATGGCCATGGTGGGACCGCCAACGTAACCGGCGCCAATGCAGCAGATTTTCATAGGGAAGGCGCGTGAGAGTGCCGCGGGCGAGGCTCTTTCCAAGAGCGAAAAAAACGCCGCGTCGAGAGCGACGCGGCGTGAAAAGTCCGGGACGGAATCGATCCCGGTCAGGCCGGGGTCGGCGCGGGGGCGCCGCCGGAAAGAGGCTCGGCCTCGCCGGATTTCGCCGGCGTCTTGGCGGCCGGCTGGCGCTGCGGATTCTTGCTCTGCGGGGCGGGCAGGATCGGGGAGCGGATTTCGCCGTGTTCGAGGATTTCGAGCACGTGGCGACCCTCGATGGTCTCGTGCTCGAGGAGCGCGGCGGCGACCTTGTCGAGCGGCTCGCGGCGGGCGGTGATGATTTCCTTGGCGCGGTTGTATTGTTCGGCGATGAGGCGCGAGACCTCGGCGTCGATTTTCTTGGCGGTTTCCTCGCTGACGTGTTGCGAGCGGGTGATGTCGCGGCCGAGAAACACGGTGTCCTGCGCGTCCCCCATCGAGACGGGGCCGAGGTCACTCATGCCGTAGTCGCACACCATCGCGCGGGCGACCTTGGTGGCGTGTTTGATGTCACCGTAGGCGCCGTTACTGAAATCGCCCGTGACGAGTTCCTCGGCGATACGGCCGCCCATCGAGACGGCGATGTCGTTGAGGAGGCGCTTCCGTGGGCGGGTCAACACGTCCTTGGTCGGAATCATCGTCGTGCTGCCGAGCGACATGCCGCGCGGGATGATGGTGACCTTGTGGACGGGCATGGTGCCGTCGTCGAGGACGGCCTGCACGACGGCGTGGCCGGCCTCGTGCCAGGCGATGAGGCGCTTTTCGGCGTCGTCCATCACGCGGCGGCGTTCGCGACCGAAGAGGACTTTTTCGCGGGCGTCCTCGACGTCGACGACCTCGACTTTTTTCTTGTTACGGCGGGCGGCGAGGAGCGCGGATTCGTTGAGCAGGTTGGCCAGATCGGCGCCGGAGAGGCCGGGCGTGCCGCGGGCGACGACCGCGAGATCCACGGTGTCGGCGAGGCTGATTTTCCGGGCGTGCACGCGGAGGATTTGCTCGCGGCCGATGATGTCGGGGAGGTCGACGTAGATTTGGCGGTCGAAACGGCCGGGGCGCAGGAGCGCGCTGTCGAGGACGTCGGGGCGGTTCGTGGCGGCGATGATGATGACGCCCTCGGTGGTGTCGAAGCCGTCCATCTCGACGAGCATCGAGTTGAGCGTTTGTTCGCGCTCGTCGTTGCCGCCGCCGAGGCCCGCGCCGCGCTGGCGGCCGACGGCGTCGATTTCGTCGATGAAGATGAGGCACGGGGCGTTCTTGCGGCCCTGCTCAAACATGTCGCGCACGCGGCTGGCGCCGACGCCGACGAACATCTCCACGAAGTCCGAGCCGCTGATGCTGAAGAACGGCACGTCGGCCTCGCCGGCGACGGCCTTGGCGAGGAGCGTTTTGCCGGTGCCGGGCGGGCCAACCATCAGGATGCCCTTCGGGATGCGGCCGCCCATCTTGGTGAACTTTTTCGGGTCCTTGAGAAACTCGACGACCTCGGAGACCTCTTCCTTGGCCTCGTCGCAACCGGCGACATCGGCAAACGTGAGCTTGTCGCGGTCGCGCGTGAGGAGCTTGGCGCGGCTCTTGCCGAAGCTCAGCGCGCCGCGGCCGGCCTGCTTGAGCTGGCGCACGAACAGAAAATACAGCAGCGCGATGACGACGATGACGGGGAGGAAGTTGAAGAGAAAATTCGTCACGGCCGTCGGCGCGGCCTGCTCGACAAACATCTTCGAGCGCTGGAGGCGCTCCATGTTGGAGTCGGTCACGCGGCCGGCGGCGCGGAAGGCCTTGTAGGGCGCGGCTTCGTCGCGGCGGCTCTCGCCGCGGATGACCACCCAGTCTCGGCCGACGCCCGGATCGGGGCTGATGGTCGCGGGCTCCTTGGCGTCGAGCTTGATGTTGCGCGCCTCGGCGCGGTCGACGACGTCCTGGATTTGCAGCGTCTCGGGTCCCGCGTTGAACTTCGGCGACATCATCAGCAACGCCGCGACCGCCGCCACGAGCGCGAGCCAGAAGATCAGCATCTTGGGTTGAAACCGATCGGGCGGCAGGTTCTTGAGCGAACGGCGGGATTTGTTGTTGTCGGGTTCGGACATTGCGGGATGGGACTTGGCGGCGAACGTGGATGTTCCGCAGGCGAAGTCAATTGGCGCGCCCGAGGAATCTCCGGCGCTTCTTTCCAGCGGGCTCGAAGCGCAGACGTCCGCCGCGCACGACGGCGAATCCTTCGCGGCCCAGGCTGTGGCGCGTCGGCGCGCCGCGCTCGATCGCGGCGAGCAGCGCGTCGAAACCCTGACGCGAAAGCGCGCCCGCGCGGGGCTCCGCAAGCAGCCAGCGGTGGAGCGCGCGGCGCGCGAGCGCGCGCGGCCGGCCGGCGAGCTTCGCGAGATCGAGCGAGTGGTCGGGGCGCAGCGGGTGCAGTTCGTCGAGCCAGACTTCGAGGGCGCGGTCGTCCTCGTCGAGGCGCTCGCGGGCGAGGGCGGCGCCGGCGAGGGCGTCGCGTTGCGCGGCGGCGGCCCAGCGCGGGAGCACGTCGCGGCGGAGGCGGTTGCGGAAAAAATCGCCGCCGGCGTTCGTCGCATCCTCGCGCCATGGCGCGTCCGCCGCGCGGAGCGCCGCGACGATCTCCGCCTTCTTCAGCGTGAGGAGCGGGCGCAGATGCCAGCGACCGTCGGGCTGGCGTTGCGCGGGACGCGGGGCGGCGAGTCCGGCGGCTCCGCTGCCGCGCGCGAGGCGCATGAGCATCGATTCCGCGATGTCGTCCTGCTGGTGGGCGAGGAAGAGGAGGCGGATTTTTCGGCGGCGCATTTCCCGCTGGAAAAAAGCATGCCGCGCCGCGCGCGCCTCGGCCTCGCTCGCGCGGCGCGGGGCGTCGGCCCAGCGGCCGGCGACAAATTTCACGCCGAGCGCCGCGCAGACGCGCGCGCAGAACTTCTCGTCGGCCGTCGCCGCCGCGCCCCGCAGGCGGTGGTTGAAATGCAGCGCCACGAAATCGCGCCCCCATCGCCCCGGACCCTCCGCCCAGAAAAGCAGCAGCAACGCGAGCGAGTCCGCGCCGCCGGAAAACGCCAGCGCCCAGCGCGGCGCGCGGCGCCGACGTGCGCTCCCGCGCCCCTCCTGCTCGCGCAGGAACTCCGCCCGCGCCGTCTCCATCGCCGCAGGGTGCAGCGCGGCGTGCGGGATTTTCGCGGCCAGTCGCGCCGCCACCGCCGGCCAATCGATTTTCGTTTCCCGTTTCATCGCGGCGAAAATCGTTGGCGCATCCGGCCCGGCGCGGGGCCGGGCGCGATCACGCGAAGCTCAGAAATTCCTTGCCGAAATACGGCACGAGCGCCGCCGGGATTTTCACGCGGCCGTCGGGCTGCAGGTTGTTTTCCAACAGCGCCGCGAGCACGCGCGGCACGGCGAGGCCGGAGCCGTTGATCGTGTGGACGAGCTCGGGTTTGCCGGTGTCCTTGCCGCGGAAACGAATCTGCGCGCGGCGCGCCTGGAACGCCTCGAAGTTCGAGCAGCTCGAGACCTCCAGCCAGCGTTTCTGCCCCGCCGACCACACCTCGAGATCGTATTTTTTCGACTGCGCGAAACCGAGATCGCCGCCGCACATGAGGAGCACGCGGTAGGGCAGCTCGAGTTTGCGGAGCAGGCGCTCGGCGTCGTCGCGGAGCTTGTCGAGTTCGTCGTAACTCGTCGCGGGATGGACCCATTTGAGGAGTTCCACCTTGTCGAACTGGTGGAGGCGGTTGAGCCCGCGCACGTCCTTGCCGTAGCTGCCGGCCTCGCGGCGGAAACACGGCGTGTAGGCGCAGCGGTAGATCGGCAGCGCGGCCTCGTCGACGATCTCGTCACGGAAAAAATTCGTCAGCGGCACCTCGGCCGTCGGCACCGCGTAGAGGTGATCGGGCGTGGTCTCATACATCTGGCCCTCCTTGTCGGGGAGCTGGCCGGTGGCGGTCGCGCTGGCGGCGTTGACGAAGATCGGGGGCGCGACCTCGACGTAGCCGGCCTTCGCGTCCTCATCCAAGAAGAAGTGCAACAACGCGCGCACGATGCGCGCGCCGTCGCCGACGTAGAACGGGAAACCCGCGCCGGTGACCTTCGCGCCGCGCTCGAAATCGAAGAGCTTCGCGAAGCCGGGGATATCCCAGTGCGGGATGGCGTGGGGCTTCGGTTCGTCGTGCGCGCCGTGGAGGGAGAAGACGACGTTGTCCTCCGGCGTGCGGCCCTCGGGCACGCTGGCGTGCGGGAGATTCGGGAGCGAGAGCATCGCCGTGCGGAACTTCTCCTCGGTCTCCTTCTGTTTCGCCTCGAGCTCCTTCACCTGCGCGGCGACGGCCTTCATCTCGGCGAGCTTGGCCTGGAACTCCGGCGTGCCCTTGGGCAGCGCGGCCATGGCGGCGTTGGCGGATTTCTGTTTGCCCCGCAGCGTTTCCACCTCGTGCAACTGCGCGCGCCACGCCGCGTCGATCGCGAGCACGGCGTCGAGGTCGACGGTGAGGTGTTTCTTGGCGACGGCCGCGCGCACGGCGTCGGGCGTTTCGCGAATGAGTTTGGGATCGAGCATGGAAAGGGTTGGCGGAAGACCGGAGACGAAAGACCAGAGACCAGAGGCTCCGTAGAGTGGGTTCAAGACCAACCACGGCGGAGGTCTCGGGCGGATCGGGTGCCGTGGCCCCTGGTCTTTGGTCCCTGGTCTCTGGTCGCTTCGGGCCGTTCAGCCGAAACGCGCGCGGGCTTTTTGGAAACGCGCGTAAACGTCCTTCGCCGTGAGCAGCTTCAGGTCGCCCACGGGGGCCTGCACGACGACGTTGCTCGGCGAGTTGAGCGGGTAGGGGCCGAAGAGCCGGGGATCCGTCGGGCCGAAAATGCCGACGACCTTCACGCCGAGCGCCGCCGCGAGGTGCATCGGCCCGCTGTCGTTGGAGATCACCCAGTCGGCGCGTTTGATGAGCGCGGGCAGCGAGACGAGGCTCGTGTTGCCGGTGAGGTTGAAAAACTGCGCCGCCGGATAGGCGCCGCGATCGTGGACGTAGTTGCCGCCGGCCCAGACGACCTTGCGCGACTTCTCCTCGCGCACGATGAGTTCGGTGAGCTGCTTGAAACCGCCCCAGCATTTCTCCGCGCGCCGGCTGTCGGGAAACATCACGATGGGTTTCACGCCGCCGCGGCCGTCGGCGAAGCGCAGGTTGAGGCTGTCCACCTCGCGGAAGCGCAGCGACCCGCGCAGCTCGGCCTTGGCGCCGAGCACCGGGCAAAATTGCAGCAGGATATCGATCGCGTGGCTGCGGTCGCCGTCGGGGGGCAGCGGCACCTTCTCGTCGTAAAACACGCCCGCCATCTCGCGCGCGTCGGTGCGGCCGACCTTTTTTCCCGCCTGCGCGCGCGACGTCATGAGGCCCGTGCGCAACAGCCCCTGCATGTCGAAGACGTAGTCGAACTTCGTCTTTCGCACCTCCTGCATCAGCTTAAGAAAACCCTTCGTGCCCGCGCCGCGTTCGAAAACGTAAACCTGATCCACCGCCTCGCACGCCCGCACGATCGGGGCGAAAATCTCGCGCACGATCCAGGAGATGCGCAGCGACGGCACCTGCGCCTTCAGCGACGTGGCGACCTGCAACGCGTGCACGATGTCGCCGAGCGACGAGGGCTTGATGATGAGAAGTTCGGTCATGAGGGCGGGGCGCGGCGGGATTGGGGCGAGCCCGACGGCGCCGCGCGAGCGCTACGTTTCATGGTTCTTCCGGGGGAAAATCAAAGCCAAATCCCGATTTTTCCGGTGGCGCCTCCGCGCGCTGGACTGGGAGTGCGCGAGTCCGCTTGCGCGCGAGGGGCGCGGCGGGGTCGGGAGACCCCGCCCTACAAAATCACAGGACCACCAGATCGTTGCGGTGGACGACTTCGAGGCGTTTGCGCGCGGGGTGGAGCGCGGCGACCGACTCGCCCTTTTTTCCGGCGAGCGCGGGGATTTCCTCGCTCGCAAACGCGACCTTGCCGCGCGCGAAGACGAGCGCGTCGGGGCCGGCGATGTTGACGATTTCGCCGGCGGCGAATTCGCCGCGCGCGCCCGTCACGCCGACGGCGAGCAGGCTGCGGCCCTGCTCGCGCAGCGCGGGCACGGCGTGGGCGTTGACGAGAATCGTGCCGGCGGGGCGTTGGAAGTAGGCGAGCCAGTGTTTCTTCGCGTCGAGGGGCAGGCCGCTCGGCACGAAAAACGTCCCCGGGCCGCGGCCCGCGAGGGTGCGCGCGATGATTTCCGGCTCGGCGCCGCTCGCGATGAACACGCCGCAGCCGGCGCGCGTGGCGAGTTTGGCGGCGGAGATTTTCGAGACCATGCCGCCGACGGCCGTCTCGTCCGTGGTGCCGCCGGCCATCGCCTCGATCTCGGCGGTGATTTTTTCGACGACGGGGACGATCTGCTTCGTGCCTTTCATGTCGATGAGGCCGGGCGCGGTGGAGAGGATGAGCAGGTGCTCGGCGGCGACGAGCGAGGCGACGAGGGCGGAGAGCGTGTCGTTGTCGCCGAACTTGATCTCGGCGGCGCTCACGGTGTCGTTTTCGTTGATGATCGGGATCGTGCCGTAGGCGATGAGTTGGGCGAGGGTCTCCTTCACGCCGAGGAAACGGCTGCGGCTGCGGAGGTCTTCGTGCGTGAGGAGCACCTGCGCGACCGTGAGGCCGTGCGGGGCGAAGCCGGCCTGCCACGTCTGCATGAGGCGCGACTGGCCGATGGCGGCGCAGGCTTGTTTTTTCGAGAGTTCCTTCGGGCGTTTCGCGAGCGCGAGTGCGCCCATGCCGAGGCCGACGGCGCCGGAGGAAACGACGATGACCTCGGTGCCGCGGGCGCGCAGCGCGGCGATCTCGGCGCAGACGGCGGCGATGCGCGCGGTGTTCAACTGGCCGACGCCGCTCGTGAGCACGCCGGTGCCGAGCTTGATGACGACGCGTTTCGGCGCGGGCGCGCCGGAGGCGGGAGACGGGAGAAGGGAGACCGGAGGCACGGGAGCAGGGAAGTTGAGGCGGAAAAAACGAGAGGCGCGAGGGGAGGAAATCATCCGGCCTCCCGCGTCCCGTTTCCGGCCTCCCGCGGTCGTTACACCGTCAACAGATCCTTCTCCTTGTGGGCGAGGTGGGAGTTGATGTCGGCGATGGATTTGTCGGTCGCGGTCTGGATGTCCTTCTCGAGGCGCTTGGCGTCGTCTTGCGGGAGCTTGGCCTTCTTGATCGCGTCGAGGGCGCCGTGGCGGACGTTGCGCACGTGGACGCGGCCTTCCTCGGCGAGGCGGTGCGCGGTCTTGACGAATTCCTGGCGGCGCTCGCGGCTCATCTCGGGGAGCGGGATGCGGATGACCTTGCCGTCCGGGATGGGGTTGAAGCCGAGGTTGGCCTCCTGGATGCCCTTGATGATCGCCTTGATGAGCGAGGCGTCCCAGGGCTGGACTTGGATGAGGCGCGCGTCGGGCGTGGAGATGGCGGCGCAACCTTTGAGTGGCGTCATCGAACCGTAGGCCTCGACCATCACGGTCTCGACCATCGCGGGCGTGGCCTTGCCGGTGTGGATGGAGGAAAATTCGTGGAGCGTGTGGTCCACGGCTTTTTTCATGCGGGTCTGGGTGTCGGCGAGGATGGGATGGGACATGGGAGGGAGCGGGGGGAGTTGAGGGTTGAGAGTTGAGAGGTCGGGGGAGCCAAGAGCTTAGAGCTGAGAGCTAAGAGCTGAGAGCCGGAAAATTCAGTGGGTCGGGCTCTTAGCTCTGAGCTCTTCGCTCTCAGCCCGGCTCGGCTCCGTTCAGTTCCGCACCATCGTGCCGATTTTTTCGCCGGTGATGGCCTTGAAGATGGCGTGTTCGTCGCCG
Organism: Verrucomicrobiota bacterium; assembly: GCA_041165185.1. Classification (GTDB taxonomy): domain Bacteria; phylum Verrucomicrobiota; class Verrucomicrobiia; order Opitutales; family Opitutaceae; genus JBEANZ01. Next base: position 14,378 of record JBEANZ010000425.1, read on the forward strand.
AGGTCGAAGACGAGGATGGGGACGTTGTTGTCCATGCACATCGAGAACGCGGTCGAGTCCATGACGTTGAGGCGCTGCTTGAGCGCGTCGATAAACGTGAGCGATTCGTAGCGCACGGCGTCGGCGTGTTTCTTCGGGTCTTTGTCGTAAACGCCATCGACCTTTGTGGCCTTGAGGATGATGTCGGCGTGCATCTCGCTGGCGCGGAGCGCGGCGGTGGTGTCGGTCGAGAAATACGGGTTGCCCGTGCCGGCGACGAAGATGACCACGCGGCCTTTCTCGAGGTGGCGCATCGCGCGGCGCAGGATGTAGGGCTCGGCGATCTGGTTCATCGGGATCGCGGATTGCACGCGGGTGTGGACGCCGAGTTTTTCGAGGCAATCCATGAGGGCCAGGCCGTTGATGACGGTGGCGAGCATGCCCATGTAATCGCCCGTGGTGCGGTCGACGCCGCGCTGCACGCCGTTGAGGCCGCGGAAGATGTTGCCGCCGCCGATGATCACGCAGACCTGCACGTGGAGGTCGTGGATTTCCTTCACCTGACGGCAGACTTTTTCGAGGGTGGCGGGGTCGATGGGGTCGCCGGCTTTGCCGCCGCGGAGGACTTCGCCGGAAAGTTTGAGGACGACGCGTCGGTATTTGGAGCGTGGGTCGACGGGTTTGGATTCGCGCATGGGAGACAGGAAACGATTGGGAAAAAAGCGCGTCAATGCCCGAGATGGCGCGCGGGGCAACGCGCACCGCATATTCACGAAGGGAAGCGTTTGGCGGTGACGGCGAGGATCGCGCGACGGGCGTGGTCTTCACCGAAGTGGGTCTGGTGGTCGGTGGTGGTGAGGTGACGCCCGTTGGGCT
>JBEANZ010000426.1:0-9084 GCA_041165185.1 Verrucomicrobiota bacterium
ACTACGTGATGGATGTCGAGCATAGGGGCGACATCGGTGCGTCCACGCTCTTCTTCGCGTGCAGTGAACTTCTCTCGACGGTGAACGAAATCGCCGAGGAGGAAGACCTGCCGCAAGATGCGGGTTCACTGAACGCGAAAGTGAATCTCAATTCACCCGGCGTAATCGAATTCGCCAGCGCACACCCTGCAGTATCTGTGGCGCTGGTCGCCGTCCTTGTCGTCTTCGTCGTAGGAGGAGGCCTAAAGGTGAAAATCCCCGGTCTGGGTGGCTTCGATATGAATCTGGGCGGTGATGGACTGATCACCAAAATATCTAAATTTCTCAGCGATCGCTCGGAAAGGCAGCTCACCGATAGCATGAAGCAAAAACTCGACGCTCTCGATGTGCGCGACAGCAAGGTCATCCTCGCCCTATTGGAAAAACGCAGTGGGAAAACTAAGAAATAGAATTCGTTTTGTGGCAGTCTCGACGATGCTAGTAGCTACTTGGATGGCGCTAGTCGATGCAGCCTTCACGCTAAGCGGAGCGCAACCGAGCGAGTCCCTGTATTTCTCCAGCCTGTTTGCCGGGCCGGCAGGCATGCTGGCGCTCCTCGCCCGCGGCTACCTTACGATTTACTAAGTCCGACAATTTTCTCGCTGCTTGAATCCTGCGATACGCGCGAGTCACCCCGTTCGCACTATGAAACCGCTCTCATCCCTCGCCGCCGCATTGCTAGCCGCCGCCACCTCGCCCTCCGCCCAATCGGCAACTCCGCTCCCGCCGCAGAAGCCGACCGAGACGGTCTCAATGGAGGCCTTCACCGTCACCGGCTCCAACATCAAGCGGCTCGACCTCGAAAAATCCCTGCCGGTCACGATCATCGGCACCGACGAGATTGAGGCACGCGATGCGGCCACGCCGATGAACCTCCTCGAGGGCCTCGCCTACATCACCGACATCCCGGAAAACGAGACGCCCACCAACGCCATCGCCGGCCGCGGCGACAACGCCAACATCGCCCTCCGCGGCCTCGGCGCCGGCAACACTCTCGTGCTCCTCAACGGCCGCCGCATGCCGTTTCATCCGTTCACCGCCGGCGCCGTTTCACCCGTCAACGTCAACGTCCTCCCTGCCTCCGTGCAGCAAATCGAGATCCTCCGCGACGGCGCCTCGTCGATCTACGGCTCCGATGCGGTGGCGGGAGTCATGAATTTTATCGCGCGCCGCCGCCCCGCGGGCGGCGATCTCTCGTTTCGCTACGGGACGACCGAGCACGGCGGCGGCACCGACTACCAGGGCAAGATCGGCTACGCCGCGCCGTTCGCGCAGGGCCGCGGCAACTACATGATCGGCGCGAGCGCCTACACGCGCGACCCGATTTACCTGCGGCAGCGCGAGATTTCGAAATCCGCCGACAAGACGCGCTACGCCCGCGATCCGTTCAACGCCGCCGGCGGCTCGCAGGACGACCGCACGCCCATCGGCATCTGGCCGCGCTTCGTCACCGCCACCTCCACGGCGAACCGCTGGCTCTACCCGATCAACGGCGTGCCCACGCTCACGACGACCACGATCCCGCGCGCGCAATTCGCCGACTACAACCCCTACATCATCGGCCAGCCGCAGAGCACGCGCTACTCGCTCAACAGCCGCGTCGAATACGATCTCAAGCCGCGCCTCCGCGCGTTCGCCGAGTTCACCGGCTATTTTTCCACGTCGATGACGCAGCGCCAGCCCATCACGCTCGCCGACAGCGATCGCGTGGTGACGCTCTCCGCCAACAATCCCTACAATCCCTTCGGCTCGCGCTTCTTCAACCCCACCGGCACCGCCAACACCGACGGCACGGCTCGCCTCACGGGCAACCCGCAGACGATTTCCATCGGCGACATGATCATGGCCGACGGCGGTCCCGAGCGCATCGAGACCTCGAACCGCATGCACCGCTTTCTCGTCGGCTTGCAGGGAAAATTTGGCCACTCGACGTGGGAATGGGAAGTCGGCGCGATGACCGGCGGCGTGCGCGCCACCGACAGCGCGGTGAACTCGATCCGCGACTCGCTGCTCATCGCCGCCGCGCAGCGCGCCGATGCGACCGCGTGGAATCCGTTTCCCTACACCTTCAAGGTCGTCAACAACGCCGTCGTCGTCGATCAGCCGTATCAAAACCCCGCGAGCGTGCGCGGCGGCTACACGCAGGCCGCGACGCGCTACGGCAACACCCGCATCGACAGCTTCGACGCGAAGGCCAGCGGGGACGTGCTCACGCTTTGGTCCGGCCCGATCGGCGCGTCGTTCGGCACCGAGTGGCGCCGCGACTCCAAGCTCGATCGCAAGAATCCCTTCATCGGAAAAAATCCCGCCGACTCCGGCCTCGATCCGAATGACAACGACATCGTCGTGATGTCGCCGCGCGACACCTTCCGCGCCTCGCGCACCATCGCGAGCGCCTACGCCGAGACGGCCATCCCGCTCGTGGCGCGGAAAAACAACGTGCCGCTCGTGCGCTCGCTCGACTTCAACGCGTCGGCGCGCTTCGAGCACTACAGCGACTTCGGCAAAACCACCAAACCGAAATACGGCCTCACGTGGCGGCCGGGCGCGAGCGTGTTGCTCCGCGCCTCGCGCAATGAGGGCTTCGTCGCGCCGGACCTCACCCGCATCTACGCGCCGACGCAGTTCTCGCGCACCAGCCCGCCCGGCGATCTCGACACCGTGCGCAGCAACTTTTTCACGGGCGCCGGCCGCCCCGCCGACACGCGCGTGCTCACCATCAATTACAACGTCGCCAACCGCGCGCTCCAGCCCGAGGTCTCGAAGGGCACGAGCGCCGGCCTCGGCTTCGAGGTGCCGGGCATCAAGGGCCTCTCGTTCACCGTCGACTACTGGGAAATTGAGCAACGCAGCCTCATCATCTCCGATGGCCGCAGCACCTCGGTCGACGACGGCCGCCTCCGCGCCTACACGCAGGCCCAGCTCGCCGCTGGCGTGCCCATCGACCGCATCGACGTCGGCTACCGCCTCACGCCCGGCGACGAGTCCGGCAACTACAAAGGCGATCCCAACACGCTCCGCGCGCGCGTCACCGCCGCCGACCTCGCGCTCTTCGCCGCCGCCAACGCGAGCCTCGCCGCCTCGCGCCAGCTCGCGCCGCTCGGCACGCTCATCGGCGGCGTGAACACGTTTCGCAACAGCACCGGAAAGAACTTCACCAACGGCTTCGACTACACGCTGCGTTACCAAGTCCCGCCGACGCGCCTCGGCCGCATCGCGCTCTCGATCGAGTGGGCGCAGTTTCTCAACAAGTTTTCCAAGCTCACACCCACCGACGAGAAGAACGACACGGTGCATGACATGGTCATCCCGCGCACCAAGATCACCACCAACCTCACGTGGCGCAAAGCCGGTTGGAGCGCCTCCGCCAACTTCGTTTACCACACGCCCATCTGGACCGGCTCCAACGCCTCGCAGGCGAGCTTCGACCGCCTGAAAGATTCCGTCACCTACCTCCGCGCGATCTACAACAATGGCGCGCTCGCCTTCCACGAGATCGGCGAGAAGCAGACGCAGCTCAACCTCGGCCTCGGCCACCGCTGGGGCGCGCAGGCGAACTGGTGGCTGCGGCGCACGTCGCTGCGCGTCGGCGTGAACAACGCGCAGGACCGCGAGCCCACGCACAGCCAGGCCCAGACCGGCTACGTCGGCAGCCTCGGCAGCAGCCAGTGGATCGGCCGCGCGTATTCGTTCACCTACGCGCGGGACTTTTAAGCGCGGCCCGACACGAAATCTCGCGGGCGATTTCGTGCATGGGTTCTCCAGCCGGTGCCACATCGACCGCCACCGCGATCCGATCTTGTTCCCAGCCGGCGCGGCTCCCAACTTCGCCGCCGGCTCTCGCCGCGCGGGCACCCCGCCCACGTCTACCTCTGCCTGGCCCCTCCCCTTCCCCATGTCCGCCTCCCGCGCCGCTTGTTCTTGGAAACCCGCGTCTTCTCCCGCGCTCGTCGCACCGCGTCGCCTCGCCGCCGTCGTCCGCCCGCTCTGGCTGGTGGCCGTCCTCGCGCCTGCGGTCGCCGCGCCGCTCGCGCTCCGCGAAGACTCCGCCGCGCAGACGCTCGCCGTTTTTCGCGCCGGGGAAACCCAACCGCTCCTCGTCCAGCACGCCCCCGCCACGCGCCGCCCGTTCATCCACCCGCTCCGCGCGCCCGACGGCCGCGGCGTCGTGACCGCCCCGGAACGCGGCCTCGGCGGCGGACTCGTCTCCGTCGCGGGCGGCGAACGCTGGAAAAAAATCTCCGCCCAACCCGCCCTCGCCACCGGCGACGAGGTGAAGTGGAGCACCGTCTACGAACAACTCCGCACCGACGGCGTGCCGCTCCTGCGCGAGACGCAACGGTGGACGATGCGCGAGTCCGCGGGCCGCGTTTTCCTCGAGCTTGAATCGACCGCCGAGGCCCTCGCCGACGTCGCGCTCGATGCGACCGGTGACGCCGGACTGTTTTTCAATTTTCCGCCACGCGCCCTCTCCGAGAACGCCCTCGTCAACAGCAGCCGCCAACGCGACGCGCGCGTCGACGGCCAACGCGCCCTCTGGCTCGACGTCGGCCTCGCGCTCGACGGCCGCACCGATCGCGCGCACGTCGCGCTCTTCGACCACCCGCGCAACGACGGCTACCCGCAGCCGTGGCGCGTCGATGCGCAGTTCGGCGTCGGCCCGTCGCGCGCCAGCGTCGGCGAGTGGAAAATCGCGCAGGGAAAATCCGCCACGTTTCGCCACGGCCTCATGGTTTACACCGGCGATCTCACCGAGGATCAGATCGGCGCGGCGTGGCGCGACTATTCCGGCGCCGCCAACGACACCATCCTCTGGAACATCGCCCGCGCCGAGGGCAAGGCCGCCCCCACGCTCACGCCCGCACAGGCGCTCGCGAAAATCACCGTCGCCCCCGGCTTCGAGGCGCGCCTCGCCGCCAGCGAACCGATGATCGCGCAGCCCATCGCGTTTTGCTGGGACGATCGCGGCCGGCTCTGGGTCGCCGAAAACCGCGACTACGAGGCGCGCAACAAGGGTTTCTCCGGCGGCAATGGCCAGAGCCGCATCGTCATCCTCGAAGACACCGACGGCGACGGCCGCTTCGACACGCGCAAGGTTTTCCTCGAGGGCATCCCGTTTCCCTCCGCCATCGCGGTCGGCTTCGACGGCCTTTGGCTCGGCGCGCCGCCGAACCTCCTCTTCGTCCCCGACCGCGATCACGACGACCGCGCCGACACCGACAAAATCGAGGTGCGCCTCACCGGCTGGGGCATCCGCGACCGCCACGAGACGCTCAACAGTTTCACGTGGGGCCCCGACGGCTGGCTCTACGGTTGCCAAGGCTACGCCACGCCCTCCGTCGTCGGCCACCCCGTCGACGCCGGAAAAATCTACCGCGCCGGCGAGCCGTTCCCCGCGAAAATCGACGTGCGCGATCCCACGCCCATCGACGGCGGCGTGTGGCGCTACCACCCGACCAAGGATCGCTTCGAAGTCGTCGCGCACGGTTTCAGCAACCCGTGGGGCCTCGACTTCGACGACCGCGGCCAGGCGTTCATCACCGCGTGCGTCATCCCGCACCTCTGGCACGTCGTGCCCGGCGGGATTTTTCAGCGCCAGGGCGGCGAGCACCTCAACCCACACGTCTACGACGACATCAAGACCATCGCCGACCATCGCCACCGCTCCGCGCACGGCGGCGCGCGCGTTTACCTAGCCGACGAATTTCCCGCCAAATATCGCGACCGGATTTTCATGGCCAACATCCACGAACACGCGCTGCTCACCGACATTCTCGAGCCGCGCGGCTCCGGTTTCGTCGGCCGCCACGGCGACGATCCGCTCCTCGCCAACGACCCGCGCTGGATCGGTTTCAGTGTCGAGACCGGCCCCGACGGCGCCGTCTACGTGCTCGACTGGCACGACGGCGACATCTGCGGCATCAGCGTGCAAGACGCCGAGACCGGCCGCATCTACCGCTTCGCCCCGAAAGGTCTTCCGGGCAAGACCGGCCTCGACCTCGCCGCGTCGAGCGACCTCGTGCTCGTCGAACTCCAGACGCACCGCAACGACTGGTTCGTCCGCCGCGCCCGCGTGCAACTCCAGCAACGCGCCGCCGCGGGAAAACTCGACGCGCGCGTCGCCCCGCGCCTCTGGGAGATTTTCGCCGCCGCGAAAACCGAGCCGCTCCAACTCCGCGCGCTCTGGGCGCTGCACGTGACGAACAGCCTCCCCGCCGACAGTGCCGCACCCGTAGGGCTGGCGCCTGTCGCCACGCCGTCGCGCGACAAGCGTCCGTCCTTATCATCACGCGAAAATCGCGACGGCACGCCGGCAAGCGGCGGCCCTACAAAAAACCTCGTCGCCCAACTCGATCACGCCTCGCCCGCCGTCCGCGCGTGGGCCGTCCAACTCCTCTGCGAAGATCGCGCCGCGCCCGCCGCCGCGCTCGCGAAATTCTCCGCCCTCGCGAAAACCGATCCGTCGCCTGTCGTGCGTCTCGCGCTCGCCGCTGCGCTCCAACGCCTCCCCGCCACCGCCGACCGCTGGCCCGTCGCCGCCGCGCTCATGGCGCACGCCGAGGACATCGCCGACCACAACCTCCCGAAAATGATCTGGTTCGGCGTCGAGCCGCTCGTCGCGCCCGAGCCGGCGCGCGCGCTGGCGTTCGCCGCGGCGGGGAAAGTTCCGCTCGTCTCGCGCTTCATCGCGCGCCGCGCCACCGCCGCGAAACAACTCGAGCCCGTCGTCGCCGCCCTCGGCGCCACGACCGCCGCCGACGCCCGCCAGTGGTTGCTCGAAGGCCTGCGCGACGGCCTAGTTTCCCTCGGCCGTCGCGCCGTCGAGGCGCCGCCGAACTGGAGCGCGGTCGAAGCCGCCCTCGCGAAATCCGCCACGCCCGAAATCAATAGTCTCCTCACGCAGATCGGCCAGATCTTCGGCGACGCGAAGGCCACCGCCGCGCAGATGGCGGCGTTGGAAAATTCCGCGACGTCCGCCGCGCAACGCCGCGAGATTCTCCAGTCGTTCGCCCGCGACGCCTACGCGCCCGCGCGCCCCATCGCCCTCGCGTTGCTCGACGACGCCACGCTCCGCCGCGATGCGCTGCGCGCCCTCGCGGCGCTCGGCGGCACGCAAACTTCCACCGAGATTCTCACGCGCTATTCGAGTTGGCCCGCCGCCGACAAAGCCGAGGCCATCCTCACGCTCGCCGCGCGCCGCGCCACGGCCGATCCGTTGTTCACGCGGCTGAAGAGCGGTGCCATCCCGCGCGCCGACATCTCCGCCTACGCCGCGCGCCAGCTCCACCGCGTGATCGGCACCTCGTTCGGCGATTTCTGGGGCCCGCTCACGGAGCCCGACGACACCAAGCGCGCCGAGCTCACGCGCCTCAAACGCGAACTCACCGACGCCGCCCTCGCCCGCGCCGACTTGCGCGCTGGCCGCGCCGTCTTCGAGCGCACCTGCGCGGCGTGCCACCAGCTCTACGGCGCGGGCGGCGCCATCGGCCCGGATCTCACGGGCTCGAACCGCGCCAACCTCGACTACATCCTCAACGAAATTCTCAACCCCAGCGAAGTCATCCAAGCCGGCTACGAACTCATCACCGTCACGACGCGCGACGGCCGCACGCTCGCCGGCAACCTCGCCCGCGAAGATGCGCAGCAACTCACGCTCCGCCTCATCGGCCAGGAGACGTCGGTCCCGAAATCCGAAATCCTCTCCCGCGAAAAGTCCCCGGTCTCAATGATGCCCGAGGGCCTCTTGAAGACGCTCACCCCCGACGAGGTGCGCGACCTCATCGCCTATCTGCGCACGACGGCGCAGGTGAAGTAGGCGCAGCGCGTCGCCGGACCAGCGGAGCGCCGCTGCCGACGGGGAAGAGTCCAGTTTGCGGTTGTCATTCACAACGTGAATAGAAACTATTCACGTCATGGATAACCTTGGCCACCCCACGAACCGCTGGCTGGAACCGCTGTTGGCGCGCGCGCTGCGCGCGATGCCGGTCGTCGTCGTCACGGGCGCTCGGCAGACGGGCAAGACCACTCTCGCGAACGTCCTCACGCCCGGCCGGCGCTACCTCACGCTCGACGACATCGGCGTGCTGACGCAGGCCGAACGCGATCCGGCGAGCCTGCTGACGGAACTGCCCGTGACGCTCGACGAGGTGCAGCGCGCGCCGTCGCTGCTGCTGGCCGTGAAACGTCGCGTCGACCAGCTGCGGAAACCAGGCGCGCTGCTGCTCACGGGCTCGGCAAACCTGGCGTTGATGGATCGCGTGGCGGAGTCGCTCGCCGGGCGCGCGCTCTATCTCGAGCTGCCGCCGTTCTGCCCGGTGGAGTGGGCGGGCGAGCCGGTGGCGGCGACGGGGATCGACGCGCTGTTTGCGGCGAAATTTTCCGCGGCTGACTGGCCGGGCCGTCCGTGCGCCTGGACCGAGTGGGTCGGGCGCGGCGGGTTTCCCGATGCGTTGAAGGCGGAAGACGAGGCGGCGCGCGACCTGTGGTTCGCGGGCTATGTGCAGACCTACCTCGAGCGCGATCTGCGGCAGTTGAGCAACGTGGGAAGTCTCGTGGATTTCCAGCGGCTCATGCGGCTGCTCGCCCACCGCACGGCGCGTCCGCTCAACCAAAGCGACGTGGCGCGCGACGCCGGACTGCCGCAGCCGACGGCGCACCGCTACCTGAATCTGCTGGAGACCGGGTGCCAGATCGCGCGATTGCAGAACTATCAGCGCAGCGCGGGCAAGTCCGCCGCGAAGGCGCGCAAGCTCATGTGGCGCGACACGGGGCTCGCGGCGTGGCTCGCGGGCGTAAAGCCGGGCGAGGTGCGCGAGCGGGCCGACGCGGGGTTCTGGCTGGAGCAGGCGGTGTTTCAGACCTTGCAGAGCTGGGCGGCGCTCGATCCGCGGCGGCGCGTGCACTACTGGCGCGAGGGCGACGTGGAGATCGACTTTGTGCTGGAGCAGGCGGGCGCGCTCGTGGGGATCGAGGTGAAGGCGGCGAAAAAGGTCGGCACCGAGGACCTGCGCGGAGCGCGGGCGTGGCAGGCCGCGTTTGCACGCA
>JBEANZ010000427.1:0-7308 GCA_041165185.1 Verrucomicrobiota bacterium
GCCGCCGGCCTCGGCGACCGCGCGCTGCACTATTACCTGAGCACGTTGATGGAACTCGGCTACGTGCGCCGCCGCCATCCGCTCCACGGCGCCGCCAACACCGCGCGCGAGACCCGCTACGCCATCGCGGATCCGCTGCTGCGCTTCTGGTTTCGCTTCGTCTATCCCAACCTCAGCCGCATTCCTGTCCTCGGGCCCGAGCGCTCCGTGCGTGAACTCGTCCGTCCGCACTTTGAGGCGTTCTGCGGCGAAGCCTTCGAGCGTCTCTGCCGCGAAGCGATCCCGCTGCTGCACGCCGAAGAAAAAATTTCCGCCGCCACCACCATCGGCGAGTTCTGGGCGAAGGACGCGCAGATCGACACCGTGGCGCTGCGCGACGACGGCGTCATCGAGCTGGGCGAGTGCAAGTGGGGCGTCGTCCGCTCCCCCGCTGCGCTCCGCGCCGAGCTCGCCGCCAAAATCCCCGCCTTCCCCAACCGCCGCGCCGCCACCGTGCGCCTCCGCTACTTCACGCGTGACCGCGTGCGCCCGCCCGCGTCCGCCGGGGCGCACGCCCCGGGCGAGACCTGGCATCACCTCGCCGCGCTCTACGGCCGGGGTTGAGACGCCCGCGCCGCCCGTCCGTGTTTCGGCTTGCGCGATCATTGCCGGTCGGCACTCACATCGCGCTTCGTTTTCCGCCCATGTCGCCCCGAATTTTCCCGCTGGTTTCCGCCGCCGCATGAGCGCCCGCGTCGTCATCATCGGCGCGGGCTCGGTCGGGCGCGTCGTCGCCCACAAATGCGCCCAGCTCCCCGCTGTCTTCGGCGCGATTTGCCTCGCGAGCCGCACGCTGGCGCGGTGCGACGCCATCGCCGCCACGCTCCCGCGCCCCGTCGAGACCGCGGCCATCGACGCCGAGGATGTGCCCGCGCTCACCGCGTTGCTCCGCCGTTTCCGCGCCGATCTCGTCATCAACGTCGCGCTGCCCTACCAGGACCTCGCGATCATGGACGCGTGCCTCGCCGCCGGCGCGCACTACGTCGACACCGCGAACTACGAGCCGCGCGACGTCGCGAAGTTCGAGTATCGCTGGCAGTGGGCCTACCGCGAACGCTTCCGCGCCGCCGGCCTCACCGCGCTGCTCGGCAGCGGCTTCGATCCGGGCGTGACCAACGTGTTCTGCGCCCACGCGCGCAAGCACCACTTCGACACCCTCGACACCATCGACATCCTCGACTGCAACGCCGGCGACCACGGCCTCCCGTTCGCCACGAATTTCAACCCCGAGATCAACCTGCGCGAGATCACGGCGCCGGGCCGGTTTTACGAGGACGGCCGCTGGCACGAGACGGCGCCGCTCGCCGTGAGCCGCACGTTTGATTTTCCCGGCGTGGGGCCGCGGAAGGTGTTTCTCCTCTACCACGAGGAGCTCGAGTCGCTCGCGCTCAACCTCCCCGGCGTCCGCCGGCTGCGGTTCTGGATGACGTTTTCGGAAAACTACCTCACGCACCTGCGCGTGCTCCAAAACGTCGGCCTCACCCGCATCGATCCGATCCCGTTTCAGGGCCGGCCGATCGTGCCGCTCGAATTTTTGAAAGCGCTGCTCCCCGATCCGGCGACGCTCGGGCCGCTCACGAAAGGGAAGACGTGCATCGGCTGCCTCGTCAGCGGCACGCGCGCGGGCGCGCCGCGGCGGCGGTTCACGTGGAACACCTGCGACCACCAGGAGGCGTTTCGCGAGACGGGCGGGCAGGCCATCGCCTACACGACCGGCGTGCCCGCGATGGTCGGCGCGAAGCTCGTCGCCGAGGGCGCGTGGCGGCGGCCGGGCGTCTTCACGCCCGAGGAACTCGACCCCGATCCGTTTTTGGCGGACCTCGCGCGCTACGGATTGCCGTGGCACGAGGCGGAGTGGCCGGTCGCCGTCGAATGAGCGCGACGCACGCGAACGCGGACGCTCCGGCGGCGGAAAACCTCCTCGCCGGCCTCGATCTCGCGTGTGTGCCGAGCCCGGCCTTCGTCGTCGATGCCGCCGCGCTCGCGCGCAACGCCGCGCTGCTCGCGCGGCTGCGCGCCGAGACGGGCGTGCGCGTGCTGCTCGCGTTGAAAGGCTTCGCGTTGTGGCGCGCGTTTCCGCTGCTGCGCGGCGCGCTCGACGGCGTGTGCGCGAGCGGCGCGCACGAGGCGCGGCTCGGCGCGGAGGAGTTCGGCGGCGAGGTGCACACCTACGCGCCGGCGTTTCGGCCGGGGGAATTTGCCGAGGTGTTGGGCCGCTCGACGCACGTCACATTCAACTCCGTCGCCGAGTGGCAACGCCACCGCGCCGCCGCCGCCGCGCGCGGCGTGAGTTGCGGGTTGCGGCTGAACCCCGGGTTCTCCGCCGCGCCCGCCGCGCTCTACGATCCGTGCGCGCCGGGCTCGCATCTCGGCGTGTCCGCCGCCGCGCTCGCCGGCGTCGATCTCGCGGGGCTCGATGGCTTTCATGTCCACGCGCTCTGCCAGCAGGACGCGGCGGCGTGCGCCGGTCTCGTCGAGGCGGTGCTCGCGCGCTTCGGCCCGCTGCTCGGCGCCCGCCGCTGGCTCAACCTCGGCGGCGGCCACCACTTCACGCGCCCCGGCTACGATCTCGCGGGCTTCGCGGCGGTGATGGGAAAACTCCGCGCGGTGTTTCCCGGCGAAATCTACGTCGAGCCCGGCGAGGCCGTCGCGTTGCACGCCGGCGTGCTCGTGGCGACCGTGCTCGACGTCGTGACAAACGACGGGATCGCCACCGCGATCCTCGATACGTCGGCGACGGCGCATATGCCGGACGTGCTCGAAATGCCCTACCGCCCCGAGATCGTCGGTGCGGGGCGGGTGGGGGAAAAAGCGCACGCGTTTCGGCTCGCGGGCTCGACGTGCCTCGCAGGCGACGTGATTGGCACATACGCGTTTGATCGCGCGCTGGTGGCGGGGGACCGCCTCGTGTTTCTCGACATGGCGCACTACTCGATGGTGAAGACGACGACCTTCAACGGCATCGGCCTCCCCGCGATCGCGTTGTGGCACGCGGACGAGCGGCGGTTGGAAGTGTGCCGCGAATTCGGTTACGCGGATTACAGGGGGCGGCTGGCGTGAGGGGCTGACGGGGCGTGCGGAGAGCTGAGAGTGAAGAAGCGCGGCTTTGTAGGGCCGCCGCTTGCCGGCGCGCCGTCGCGCGGCACGCGGACGAACGGCGGCGGACGTCCATTCTTGCTTTCACGCGTAATGCGCGACGGCACGCCGGCAAGCGGTGGCCCTACGGTGACCCGGGCGTCCGCCGGGAGGCGATGCGTCGCGCGAGATACGGGCTGAAAAAGCCCTCGTAACGCGTCCACAGTTCCGGGCGCTCCCAGTCGCGGCCGGTGATTTTTTTCCGGCATTCCAGCGCACCGCACGCGCAGTCGAACTCATCGTAGCCGCTGCCGTCCGTCATCGCGTAGTCGTAGCAAATCTCCTCGCCCGCCGCGATCGCGCGGCGCGCCACCACCACGATTTGGCCGGCCATGCCGGCGTTCGGCGCGCAGGAGTGGTTGAGGAAATCCGCCGCGTTTTCCCCCTGCGGCACGAGGTAAAACGCGTCCTCCACCTGCAGGCTCAGGCTGCGGCGATACTCGGGCAGCGCGGCGAACTCCGCCGCCGGCACGATGCGCCCGCCCCACACCGCGATCACTTCGCCGGCCGCAATCGGCGCGAGCGCGAAGAGGCCGCGGCCGTGCGCGACGGGGCGCGCGGCGACCTTGGCGGAAAACACGTTCATCGACGGCGCGCCGGCCGCCGGATCGGCGGGGGTGTTCACGGGGCGAGGTGATACTGCGCGTGCGCAAACACGCCGGCTTCGCCGCGCAGGATTGCGTCGAGGCGCGCGGGTTCGCGGACGAAGGGCCGGAGCGGTTGCGGCACGCGCGCGGCATCGGGCAGCGCGGCGGCGACCAGCGCATCCCACGTCGCGCCATGGTCCGTGGCGTCGCGGCGGCGCACGGTGCCACGGCAGCGCGGCGCGCCGCAGAGGCAGGCGAGCTCGTGGACGAGGTTGCAGGTGCCGTAGTCGCAGGTGATTTCCTCGCCGGCGGCGAGGTCGCGCACGGCGAGATCGACGTCGGGGATCGCGGCGAAGGTGTTGGCGGCGCAGGAGTGGTTGACGTGTTTCGCGCCGTCCCAGCAGAGGATGGAATCACCATCGACGGCGATGTAGCTGTAGGTTTCGACGATGCGGCGGTAGTCGGGCCGGAGCGCGGCGACGGCGGCGGGCGTGAAGACGAGATCGAGCGCGCAGCGCGTCCACATGATGGTGCCGCGCGGGATCGGTTTGGTGGCGAAGACGCCGAGGCCGACGGCGTCGTTGATGAAACGGATTTCGGTGTGGGGATGGATCATGGCGGCGGTGGTCAGCGCCACGCGGCGACGGCGGGAGCGGCCTGCGGGCCGGTGGCGGGCGCGAAGTGGGTTTGGATCGGGCGGAGGCGGGCGGGATCGGCGAGGGCGGCGGCGATTTCGTCTTTCTCGAGGAGGACTTCCCAGAGCGGTTGCGGGACGGAGCGGAGGAGGAAAAACGCATCGCGGGCGAGGGCGTTCCAGTGCGGGGCGAGGGTGAACTTGTCCGCCGGCAGCAGCGTGCCGCGGCAGCGCGCGGCGCCGCAGGAACAGGGGAAGGCCTCGGTGAGGTTGAGCGTGCCGTAGTCGTCGGTGAGCTCCTCGCCGGCGGCGATGTCGCGCACGGCGAGTTCGAATTCGTAGCCGACGCTGAGGCAGTTGGCGTCGCAGGAGTGGTTGACGAAGCGCGCGTGGTCCCAGCACAGCACGTGGAGGCCGCGGCGATCGACGTAGGAGTAGGTCTCGAGCTGGCGTTGCGCGAAGGCGGGCAGCGCGGCGAGCTCGGCGTCGGTGAGGCAGCGGTCGAGCGGATCGAGCGCCCAGGTGATCGTGCCGCGCGGGATGGGGCGGGTGGCGACGACGCCCCAGCCGATCTCGGGGCGGATGAAGCGCAGCTCGGTGTGCGGATGGATCATGGCGTGCCGAGCTTGTCGGGATGGATCACCTCGACGACGGGTTCGCCGGCGACGGGCACGGCGCCGCGGTTCACGGAGAAATAAAACAGGATGCGCTCGAAGTCGCCCGTGTTGGCGACGCCGCGGTGGATCGCGCCGAAGTCGAGCCGCAGCAGCGAAAACGGCGGCGCGAGGAGCTGGCGGACGCTCACGAAGTCGCACGCGTCCGCCACGGCCCCGAGGTCGATCACATCGAGATCGGCGGCGATGGCGCGGCGGGCGGCCTCGGGCACGGGCGCGGGGAGCACGAGGTATTGCGTGCAGTTTTGCGGCGTGAGCCGCGTGAGCGGGATGAAGACGCTGGAGCAGTCCATCGTGTAGTCCACGTGCCACGGCTGGGTCTTGGAGCCGATGGGGTTGACGATGAAACCGTAGCCGTCGAGCTGCGCCGGCCCGTCGGCGTAGATCGCGGCGGCGAGGCGGCGCACGAGGGCGTCGAGTTCGGCGGCGCACTCGAGGACGACGGAGGGGGATTCGCCGGAGGATTGCCAGAGGTTGATCCAGAAGATTTCGCGTTTGGCGGCGCTCGCGGCCCACGCGGCGGCGAGCGCGGAGCGGCCGGCGTCGAGCGCGCGGCGCATCAGGGCTTGGTCGGCCGGCGCCAGCGGGCCGAAGCAGGCCACGCCGCCGGGGCGGTCGTCATAGGTGATCGTCATCGGGGGCGGAGGGAGTTGTGCGGCGGGGGAGTTCGCGCCAGTTGCGCAGGATGAAACAGAGGTAGGCGGTCTCGCACCACATGTAGAGCAGCGCGGGGATGAGCAGGATGGCCTCGATCGCGAACAGCGCGGAGCCGAAGCGCGGTTGCGCGAGATGCAGGCAACAGGTCAGGCAAAACAACGGGTAGGCCAGCCAGAGCACGGTGCCGAAGCGGCCATACGCGCCGTCGGGCTGCGACCAGTCGAGGATGGCGAAGAAGCGGTTGTAGCGCTGCGCGAGCTTGCCCTGGTAGGTCGGGTAGAGCCCGGTCATCGTCACCGCGAAATCGAAGATCGAGAGCGCCATCTCCACGCCGGTGAACGCGAGCACGACGGGCAGGATGCGCACGTCGAGCTGCGCCCACCACACGAGCGTGACGACCTGCGCGAGCACGTCGGCGAGCCAGTCGAGCCCCGAGCCGAAGATCGAACACTCGCCGCGCGCGCGGGCCACGGGGCCGTCGACCCAGTCGAGCAGCGTCGAGACGAGGATGCACGCGGCGGCGGCGAACGGCGCCGGCACCGTCAACGCGACCGCCGCCGCGAGCACGAGGGCGAGGCGCGCGTAGCCGATGAGGTTGGCGTGGAATTTCCACACCTCGCCGATTCGGGTGGGCAGCGCGGCGAGCCCGGTGGGCTCGCCGGGTGGGACGAGTTCCCAGGTGCCCTTGCGGTAGCGGAGCGTCGCGAGGCGCGGTTCCATGGTGGGTGGCGGTGCGGAAAAAGGCTCGGGGCTACACCAACGGGGGGTGACTTCCAGCCCAATCGCGGGAGTGCGGCGATTCCAGCGGCGGCGCCGCGAAACTCCTTGCCGTTCGCCGCGCGCTCGCCCGCATTGCCGTCCGACACGCACGGCGTCCGGGCCGTCGTGCGGTTGTTTTTTCCCACGCCCGTTCCGGTTTCCTCCCACTGCGCATGAGCCCACTCACCTACGTCCTCCGTCTGCTCCGCTGGTTCAAGGACCGCCCCGGTCGCGCCGCGATTCTCGTGGCGTGCCTGGTCATCGAAATGGGTTTCAACGCCTGGGTGCCGATGGCGTTCAGCCACCTCATCGACCACGCGATCACGCCGAAAAACACCGCCGTGCTCGTCAACGTGCTCCTCGCCCTCGGCGGCGCCGTCGTGCTCACGACGGCGGCGGGGTTGATCGGGGATTTTGTTTACGCGCGCCTGTCGAGCGGCGTGGTCGCGCGCATGCGGCAGCAGCTCTTCGATCATTTGCAGACGCTCTCGCCGTCGTTCTTCCAGAAATTTTCCGCCGGCGATGTCACGGCGCGTTATTCGACGGACCTCATCGCCGTCGAGTCCACGCTCTCGACGTGGATCGCGTGGGGCTGGCGGCCGCTGCTCGATCTCATCGGCTACAACTTCGTGATGTTCACCGTGGACTGGCGGCTCGCGCTCTTCGCGCAACTGCTCTGGCCGATGACGCTCCTCGGGCCGAAGATTTTCGCGCCGCGCGCGACCGAGGCCGCCGAGCAGCGCAAGGGCCGCGAGTCCGACGTGCTCACCGCCGTCGACGAGGCCACCGCCGGCCGCAACGTCGTGCGCGCGTTTGGCCTCGA
>JBEANZ010000428.1:0-2948 GCA_041165185.1 Verrucomicrobiota bacterium
GCGGCAGGGTGATTTCCATTTCCATCGTGGGCGCGAGTGCAACCAGCCGGGCGGCGAATGCAAACTCCGCCGCGCGCGCGGTTCGCCGAACACGGCACCCCGCACATCGCACATCGCACGCCGCACGCCGCACGCGCACATCGCGCTGCGCCGGCCGCGGGTCTCGAGTGGCCGCGTGCGCAACTGTGCCACGCGGGCCACGCGCGCGTCTCAAACCGCGACGCGGGTGTGCCAAGCTGGCTGGCTTTGCCTCGGCGTGGTGGCGGCGGCCACGGACGGAGAATTTTCAAACCGCTATGAATCAACACTTAGCTTTGATTATCCGGCGGCGGGCACAGGCCTTGCAAAGGCGACCGCCATGAGCCGGATATTAGGCATCGACCTTGGCACCACGAATTCCTGCATGGCAGTCATGGAGGGCGGCGAGCCCGTCGTGATCCCCAACGCCGAGGGCGCGCGCACGACGCCGTCCGTCGTCGCGTTTACCAAAACGGGCGAGCGCCTCGTCGGCCAGGCCGCGAAGCGCCAAGCCGTGACGAACCCGCGCAACACCGTCTTCTCCGCGAAGCGTTTCATCGGCCGGAAATTTTCCGAGACCAGCGTCGAGGCGCGCAACATGCCCTTCAAGGTCGTCGAGGGCAAAAACGGCGACGCCTACATCGAGGTTCAGGTCGGCGACAAGACCGAGCAGTTCGCGCCGCAACAGATCGCGGCGTTCGTGCTCGGCAAGTTGAAGGCCGACGCTGAGTCCTACCTCGGCGAAAAAATCACGCAGGCCGTCATCACGGTGCCCGCGTATTTCAACGACTCGCAGCGCCAAGCCACCAAGGACGCCGGCAAGATCGCCGGGCTTGAGGTGATGCGCATCATCAACGAGCCCACCGCGGCCTCGCTCGCCTACGGACTCGACAAAAAGAAGGACGAGAAGATCGCGGTCTTCGATTTGGGCGGCGACACGTTTGACGTGTCGGTCCTCGAGATCGGCGACGGCGTGTTCGAGGTGAAGGCCACCAACGGCGACACCCATCTCGGCGGCGACAATTGGGACGAGTCGCTCATCGGCTGGCTCGTGGACACGTTCAAAAAGGAAAACGGCATCGACCTCCGCAAGGACCCGATGGCGCTTCAACGCCTCAAGGAAGAAGCCGAGAAAGCCAAGATCGCCCTCTCCTCCACGCAGTCGGTTGACATCAATCTCCCGTTCATCACGGCCGACGCGTCGGGCCCGAAGCATCTCAACGTGCAGCTCTCCCGCGCGAAGATGGAGCAGATCTGCGACTCGCTCTTCGAGCGCTGCCTCCTGCCGTTTAAGAACTGCCTCAAGGACGCCGACCTCACCGCCGCGAAGATCGATGAGCTCGTGCTCGTCGGCGGCATGACGCGCATGCCCAAGGTCGTCGACATCGCGAAACAGCTCGGCGGCAAACCCCCGCATCAGGGCGTGAATCCCGACGAGGTCGTCGCCATCGGCGCAGCCGTCCAAGGCGGCGTGCTCAAGGGCGAAGTCCGCGACGTGCTCCTCCTCGACGTCACGCCGCTCACGCTCGGCATCGAGACCGCCGGCCAAGTCGCGACCGCGATGATTCCGCGCAACACGACGATTCCGTCGAAGAAAACCCAGACATTTTCCACCTACGCCGACAACCAGCCCGGCGTCGAAATCGTCGTCCTTCAGGGCGAGCGTCCGATGTCCCGCGACAACAAAGTCCTCGGCACCTTCAAGCTCGACGGCATTCCGCCCGCCCCGCGCGGCACCCCGCAGATCGAGGTGACGTTTGACATCGATGCCAACGGCATCCTCCACGTCTCCGCGAAAGATCTCGGCACCGGCAAGGATCAGAAAATCACCATCCAGGGCTCTTCCGGCCTCTCCAAAGAAGAGGTCGAGAAGATGACCAAGGAGGCCGAACTCCACGCGGCTGAGGACAAGAAGCGCAAGGAAGCCGTCGAGACGAAGAACCAGCTCGACACCTCGATCTACCAGCTCGAAAAGGCGCTCAAGGACGCCGGAGACAAGTTCCCCGCCGACAAAAAATCCAAGGTCGAGGCCGCGCTCGCCGACGCCAAGAAAGACCTCGAGAGCAACGATCCTGATCGCATGAAGGCCGCGCTGGAAAAACTTTCCGCCGTCGGCACCGAGCTCTACGCCGAGGCCGCCAAGGCCGCGCAAGCGGCTGGTGCGGCCGGCGCCGCTGGCGGCGCCACACCCGATGCCGGCGCCGCCGCCGGTGGTGCGTCCGCTGGCGGCGCCAAGAAAACCGAGAAGAAGGCCGACGTCGTCGATGCCGACTTCGAGGTCGTCGACGAGGACAAGAAGAAATGATTTTCAACCTTTGCGCGCCGACCGCGTTTCCCGCGACCGGCGCGCTTTGCTGAATAAACCAAAACCAACAACCCATCCTTCAACCCAAACCCAACCACATATGGCTAACGTCAAAATCAAACCCATCGGTGATCGTGTTCTCGTCGAACACATCGAAGAAAAAGAGCAGGTCCGCGGAGGCATCATCATCCCGGACAGCGCCAAGGAAAAACCGCAGGAGGCGAAAGTCATCGCCCTCGGCACTGGCAAGAAAGGCGAGGACGGCAAAGTCAGCGCCTTCGAGGTCAAGGTCGGCGACAAGGTCCTCATCAGCAAATACGGCGGCACGGAAGTGAAGCTCGACGACAAGAAATACACCCTCGTCCGCGAGGACGACATCCTCGGCGTCATCGCCTGAGTTCCACGTCTCTCAACTCTCAACACTCAACTAAGAACTAAATCACATGGCAGCCAAACAACTCCTCTTCGACGAGGCCGCTCGTCAGAAAATCCTCCGCGGCGTCGAGCTCCTCTCGCGCGCGGTCAAAGTCACCCTCGGGCCTAAGGGCCGTAACGTCGTCATCGACAAAAAATTCGGTTCGCCGACCGTCACCAAGGACGGCGTCACCGTCGCCAAGGAAGTCGA
>JBEANZ010000429.1:0-3325 GCA_041165185.1 Verrucomicrobiota bacterium
CTCGATTTTCGTGAATAATATCACCGGAGCGATGTTCGACCAGGTCGAACTCATCAAGGGCCACACACCCGACAAGGGCGCGGACTCCCTCGGCGGCACGATCAATTTCAAGAGCCGCTCGCCGCTCTCGATGCGCGAAAAACGCCGCGTGACCTACACGCTCACCGCGCGCATCGCGCCGTCGTTCACGCAGCAGATTCCCATCCGCGAGGATCGCCGCCTCCACGGCCTCGCCAACCTCGGCTACCAGGAGGTGTTCGATGCGTTCGGCGGCAGCCGCAACCTCGGCGTCACCGTCAGCCTCTTCAACTCCGAGACCGCGCTCGGCTGGTTCACCTCGCAGCGCGACGTGCAGAACTCCGCCACGGGCCCTGTCTACTTGTGGGACTATCGCACCGGCGACGTCTACAACCACCGCCGCCAAAAAAACATCACCGCCAAGGCCGACTACCGTCTCACGCCCGCGACCAAGCTCTCGTTCCTCGCGAGCTACATCGATCACTCCGAGGTTTTCCGCCGGCAATACGACATCCGCGCCTTCACCAGCCAGGTCGTCTTCGATCCCGCCCTCAACACCGCCGCGAACACCGCCGCCGGCATCGCCCCCGGCTACACCGATCGCATCACCACCGTGCGCCCCGTCGCCGCCTCGACGATCGACGTCACGATGACGGGGCCGAACAATTTCTTCAACCGCCTCCGCCGCGCCGATGTCGGCGCCGAGCACAACTGGGGCGCGCTCCAGCTCGAATACAACGCCCGCTACACGCAGACGCACATCAACATTGGCAACGGCGAAGGTGGCGTGCTCGCCAACCGCCTCACCGGCGCCGGCTGGATCCTCGATCGCACGCAGTCGGATCTGTTTCCGCGGTTCATCCAGAACGGCGGCCCCGATTTCACCAACCCGGCCAACTACCGCCCGGTCGCCGCCAACGCCCTGAACAACGGCAACAACACGCAGCTCCACGAGGTGACCGAGGTGCGCGCCGACGCGATCTACAAGTTGCCGTCCGCCCTGCCCCTCGAGCTGAAGAGCGGCTTCGTCTGGCGCGAGCAAGTCGTCGGCGCCACGAGCGCCTCGCGCCGGTGGAACTACACCGGCACGGGCCCGCTCCCCGCCAGCCCGGGCCTCCTCATGATGGACCAGGTGAAGACCGGCCGGCGCATCCCGCAGTGGGAAGCCTCCGACTTCATCCGCGCCCGCGAAGTGATCGACCCGTCGATCTGGCGCGAGGATCTTTATTTCCGCGAGACCACGAAATACACCGGCTTCACCGACGCCATCGAGACGGTCTACGCCGCCTACGCCCAGGCCAAGGGCCGGCTGGGCACCGATGGCTGGCTCCGCCGCACCGGCTTCCTCGGCGGCGTCCGCTTCGAAAGGACCGACAACGATGCCACCGGCTGGGTGCGCGCCCGCGCGCTGAGCACGGCCGCGCAGCAGACCGCCGATCCCCTCGGCTCCGCCAAGCGCGACTACGCCGACAACCGCCGCAACACCTCCGGCAGCTACACCAAGGCGTTTCCCAGCATCCACCTCAAACACGACCTCGCCGCCAACCTTCAGGCTCAGGCGAGTTGGTCCACCAGCTTCGGCCGTCCCGGTTTCGGCAACCTCACGCCCGGCGAAACGCCCACCGCCAACAACACCAACTTCGACAACAAAAACACGCTCACCATCAACAATCCGTCGCTCCTGCCGCAGACCTCGCGGAACACGGACGTGACGCTCAACTACTACTTCGACTCGCAGGGCAGCCTTTCCGTCGGCTGGTTTCACAAGGAAATCCGCAACCTGATCGTGAACAACATCGAGTCCGGCACCATCGGCACCGGCACCGACAATGGCTACAACGGCGAATACCCCGGCTGGACGATCCTCACCTCCGGCAACGCCGGCACCGCGTTTGTGCAAGGCTGGGAGGTGAGCTACCAGCAGCAGTTCACCTTTTTGCCCGGCGTGCTCAAGGGCCTGAGCGGGATGCTCAATTTCACGTCGCTCGACACGCACCGCAACGTGCCCGTCGCCGGCTCGCTCACCGCCACGGTGGCGCGCTCCTCCGGCCAGATCGCGGGCTTCGTCCCGCGCACCGCCAACGCGAGCCTGTCGTGGCGCTACCGCAGCTTCAGCACGCGCATCCTCTCGAACTACGCTACGACGCACCTCACCACCTTCAGCGCCGGCGCGCCCCACCGGGACGTCTACCGCGTGAAGCGCAACCTCATCAACCTCGGCTTCGCCTACCAAGTGCGCCCGACGCTCAACCTCACGCTCGACATCGATAACCTCACCAACGTCCCGCAAAAACGCTACCGCGGCACGCCCGACAACGTGGAGTATTACAACTACCCCGGCACGACGATCACGGTGGGCGTGAATGGGCGGTTTTGAGTGAGAGCCACGCCAGTCGTGGACGAGGCGTCCCGCCTCGTGGCCTCACGCCCATTCCAACCGCACGACGCGAACTTCCCTTGCCGCGTGATCAACCCACCAAGTCACAATCTGATCGTCCCACAGTCTCACGTGATACTCGCGCCCCGACAGCCCCCGCTCGCGATAATCTCCCGAGCTGAACGGATGCCGCGCGAGTTCGTCGAAAACCTGCAGGAGCCGTTCACGCCTCCTCGCTGGCTGCGCGGTGAACGCATGGATAGCCTCCGCCCCGAGCGCGAAGTCATAGGGCTCCATCGCTCAGACGCCCTCGGCCTTGAGCGTTTCGTGCAGGCGCACGAGTTGGGCGCGCGACACTTTTTCTCCGGCCTCCATTCGCTCTGCAGCGGCGTCAAGCGCCTGCTGGTTGGCCAGCGTGTCGCACCGAGCAAGATGGCGGAGATACGCGGCCAACACGACCCGCTCCGACGGCGGCATCGCCTTAACCTGAGTTTGGATTTCCGCCAGCGACATGCCGGCAACTTGCCATGGCCCACCGCGTCGGCAAACCATTTTCCAGCGACACGCCACGAAGCAATCATCGCTTTTCCAGCCCGAAATACCCGCCTCATGCGCTACCGCCTTCTCCCCCTCTCCCTCCGCGCCCTGCGTAGCCTTGGCGCAGCAGGGTCTCTCCTTCTCCCCCTCTCCACCGTCGCCGCGCTCGCGGCGACTGCCGCGCCCGAGCCCCCGCTCAACATCCTCATCCTCTTCGCCGACGACTGGCGCCACGACACGCTCGGCATCGCGGGCAATCCCGTCGTCCAGACCCCCCACCTCGATCAGCTCGCGCGCGAGGGCGTGCGCTTCACGCAGAATTGCGTGACGACCTCCGTCTGCTGGGTCAGCCGCGCCAATCTTTTCACCGGCCAGTGGATGTCGCGCAACGGC
>JBEANZ010000430.1:0-6543 GCA_041165185.1 Verrucomicrobiota bacterium
GACCTGCTCGTTGATCAACGCGTCGAGCCGCCCGAGCCGCGCCGGATCGAAGCCGAGCTTCGCGGGGTCGGCCTCGGCGGCGCGGAGCACGGAGCCAAGTGCGGCGGCGAGCGCGGCCCAACAAATAAGAACGCGACAGACAAAACGCGGGGTGTTCATCGCTCTCATCGGAATGCGCCGCCTCATCGTCGTCACGCGCGAAATCACCTACGGCTCCGTCGGCGGGGCGGGCGCGGCTTGGTGTTCGGAAAACCGCGAGGACTTCCACGAGGCGAGACGCCTCGTCCACGACTGGCGCGCGCCCGCTTGTGTTGCCGCCGCGCGCGCCCCAGCTTCGCCGCGCCCATGAGTGAAACCGCCCCGCCCTCCTCGCCGCGCTGGACGTGGCTCGCCGCCGTCGCGGGCGTGGTGTTCCTGTGGTGGCTGTGGCCGGGCCCGCGTGCAAATTCGCCCGCCGCTGCTGCCGCGCCCTCCGCCAGGCGGCCGAACTCCTCCGCAAATTCTGTCTCCGCTCCGCCCGCGTCGCCCTCATCACTCACCGCTGCGCCCATCGCGCCGCCCGCGCCCGCGCTCGACCCGCGCACCCGCGCGCTCCTCGACTCGTTGCTCGCCGCCCTCGCGCGTCGCGACACCCGCGAACGCGAGGCCGTGCTCACGTTTGCCGACGATGCCGCCTACCGCCGCTTCCTCGCCCGCGCGCGCGACGCCGGCCTCGTCGTCCTCGATCAACTCGACGCGCTGCGCAGCGTGCGCGTGCGTTTCGAAAATTCCTCCGCGCTCACGCGCGACCTCGTCGCGCACGCCGGCGATTTCGCCGACGCCTCCGCGAATTTCACCTTCGGCCTCCCGCAGCCACCCGCGAAAGAAGCGCGCGCCGACACCGCGCTCGCCGCCTTTGGCAACCGCGCGCTCGAGTTTCTCGGCGCCACCGGCGATCGCTCCGCGTGGGGCCGCGGCACGACGATCGCCGTGCTCGACACCGGCATCGCGCCCGACGCCACCTTCGGCCCCGCGCGCCTCCGCGCCCTCGATCTCGGCTACGGCATCGCGCCGGGCAACGGCCCCGAGGATGGCCACGGCACCGCCGTCGCCGCGCTCGCCGCGGGCGCCTCCGCCGACGCCCCCGGCCCCGCGCCCGCCGCGAATCTCCTCAGCCTCCGCGTGACCGACGCCACCGGCACGAGCGACATCTTCACGCTCGCGCGCGGCATCGTCGCCGCGACCGACGCCGGCGCGAACATCCTCAACATCTCCCTCGGCGGCTACGCCACGAACTCCGCCCTCGACGCCGCCCTCGCCTACGCGACCGCGCGCGGCGTCGTGATCGTCGCCGCCGCTGGCAATGATCAGGCCGCCCAACTCGCCTGGCCCGCCGCCGATCCGCGCGTCATCTCCGTCGGCGCGATCGACGCGCTCGGGCAGCAGGTCACGTTTTCCAACTCCGGTCCGCAGCTCTCGCTCACCGCGCCCGGCTACGGCGTGCAAACCGCGTGGCTCGGCGGCCAACGCGCGCTCGTCGACGGCACGTCCGCCAGCTCCCCGCTCGTCGCCGGCGCCATCGCGGCCGTGCTCTCGACGAGCCCCGGCCTCACGCCCGCGCAGGCCGCGCAAGTCCTCCTGCGCACCGCGAGCGACGCCGGCGCGCCCGGTGACGATCCGAATTTCGGCAACGGCATCCTCAACCTCGGCGCCGCGCAAAACCGCGACAACCCCGCCTACGCCGACCCCGCCATCGCGAGCCACTATTTCGACGCCGCCGCCGGCACGCTGAGCATTGTCGTCCAAAACCGCGGCGCGCAAACCGTCGCGGGCCTGCTCCTCGAGTTGAACGTCGGCGGCCTCGCCTCGACGCGCGCCGTGCCGCTCCTCGCGCCCGGCGCCACGCACGTCGTCCCGCTGGCGATCGATCCCGCCGCGCTCGCCGCCGCCGCCGGGGGGCTGCGTTTTTCCAGCGAGCTGAAAAACCCGCCCGGCCTCGTCGATCAAAATCCCGCCAACAACCGCCGCACGAGCACGCTCACCGCGCGGCCGCCGGGGAAATAGTTTTCCGTCGCGCGCGGCCGCACCTCGTCTCAAAAGCCCGCGCATGATCAGCGTCATCATCCCCGCGCACAACGAGGAGGCGGGCCTCGGCGAAACGCTCCGCGCGGTGCGTGCCGCGCTGCACGAGGTCCCCCGCCCGCACGAGGTGATCGTCGTCGACGATGCGTCCACGGATCGCACCGCCGCGATTGCGCGCGAGCACGGCGCGACGGTCGTGGCCGTGGCGCACCGCCAGATCGCCGCGACGCGCAACTCCGGCGCGCGCGCGGCGCGGGGCGACGTGTTCGTCTTCGTCGATGCCGACACGCGCGTCGATGCGGGCGTGCTGCGCGCCGCGCTGGCGGCGCTCGCACGCGGCGCGGCCGGGGGCGGCGCGTGGGGCCGGCTCGAGGGCGACGTGCCCGCGTATGCGCGCCTGCTCTGGATCGGGCTGGTCGCGGCGGGGCACGTGGTCGGGTTCACGGGCGGCGCGTTCCTGTTTTGCACGCGCGCGGCGTTCGAGCGCGGCGGCGGTTTCAACGAGCAGTTCTTCGGCGGCGAGGAGTGGGAGTTCGCGCTCGCGCTGAAACGCACCGGGCCGTTCGTCGTGCTGTGGGCGCGCCCGCCGACCTCGGGCCGGCGCTTTCGCAAGCTCTCCGGCCTCGCCGCGCTCGCGATGATCCCGGCGCTGTTTCGGCCGCGGCGCACGTTTGGCCGCCGCGAGGCCGTGCGGAAAATCTGGTATGAGTCCGACCGCACCGAGCGCGCGGACGACACCCGCGCGTGGCCCGCGCGCCTCTCCAACGCGCTGGCGTTCGTCGCGTTGATCGCGCTTTGCGCCGCACCGGTTTGGGAACCGCTCGCCGCCGTCTGGCCCGCCGCGCGGCACGGCGCGTTCGGCGCGGTGCGGCGCGCGAGCGGGGTGTTCACGGCGCACGCCGGCCTGGCGCATTGGGCTTTCGCCGTGATGTTCGCGCGCGCGCTGCTCGGGCAGACGCGCCGGGCCGAGCAGGCGCGGTTCGCGTTGCTCGGCGCCGTTTGCCTCGGGCTCGCGTGGCACGCGACCCACCAAGTCGCGGGCCTGTGGTGGCAACTCCTCGTCTGGCTGCGCGGCTGAGCATTCGCCGCCGCGCGAAATTCGGCTTTGCCCGCCCCGCCCCGGCCAACACGCTCGGCGCATGTCGAAAATCCCCTCGACCCCGTCCGCCTACCTCGCCGCCCTCGCCGAGCCGCGCCGCACCGAGCTGAAGACGCTGCACGCCGCCATCCGCAAAGCCGCGCCGCGCCTCACGCCCTTCATCGGTTACGGGGGCACCATCCTCGGCTACGGCCGCTACCGCTACAAATACGCCTCCGGCCGCGAGGGCGAAGCCTCCATCGTCGGCCTCTCGAGCCGCGCCCAATACATCAGCCTCTACGTGTGC
Organism: Verrucomicrobiota bacterium; assembly: GCA_041165185.1. Lineage (GTDB taxonomy): Bacteria > Verrucomicrobiota > Verrucomicrobiia > Opitutales > Opitutaceae > JBEANZ01. The sequence goes on from JBEANZ010000430.1 coordinate 3,447, forward strand.
GGCCATCGCGCCGGCCAGCCGATCGCCGAGGCCGCGCGGGCGAGGCTCGGCAAGGTTTCCGTCGGCAAGGTGTGCATCCGGTTCAAGAAACTCGCCGACCTCGATCTCGCCGTCGCGCTCGACCTCGTGCGCGAGGCGTCGGCGTTGCTCGACAACGGCAGCATGGATTTCTCGCTTTGAGTTTTTCCCGCCCCACCCTCGCCGCCCTCCGTCCAAAATTCTCCCATATGAAATTCGAACACGTCGCCTTCAACGTCCCCGATTCCCGCGCCCACGCCGCCTGGTTGGCCAGCGCGCTCGGCTTCGCCATCGCGCGCGCGCCGGTCGGGCCCACGCACATGCATTTTCTCGCCGATGAGACCGGCCGCGTCGTGCTTGAGCTGTATACGAATCCCGATCTTCCGATGCTCGCGTTCACGACGCAGCATCCGCAGGTCACGCACTTCGCGCTGGCCACCGCCAACGCCGCCGCCGAGGCCGCGCGGCTCGTTGCGGCGGGCGCGTCGCCGTTTTCCGACGACACGCTCCCGGACGGCACGCGCCTCGTGATGCTGCGCGATCCGTGGGGCTTCGCGCTTCAACTCTGCCAACGCGCCGTGCCGTTCCCGATGCCGTAAGGCGGGCGCGCGCTCGCGGGCGCAAAAAACGCGGGGCCGCACAACTGGCCCCGCGTTTCACTGCGCCAACACCGAGCCCGAGGGCTCGAAGAAGGGACTGGGGCGACGGGCGCCCCGAACCGGCGGGCAGGGACGCCCGCCGCTACGCGATCGCTCAGAGAAATTCCGGCAGGCGGCGCGGCTCGGGCACGCCGCGCGGGAGCGAGATGCTGTGCGGCCGCGGGACGATGGTCTTCGTCTCCGCGCCCTGGAAATCGGCGTCCGTGCGGAAGCTAAACTGGTGGGAGTCTTCGAGTTTTTCGAGGCGCGCGCGGACTTCCTCGGGGAGCGCCTTGCGTTGCTCGGGCGTGTCGACCGGGCCGGAGAAAATCTCGCCGCCTTTCGCGTTTTTCGCGACGAGCTGTTTTTGGCCGTCCTTGAGCGAGAGGCTGAGGCTGCCCTTGTCGTCGTCGAGGACGACGACGCTGTGGCCGGTGTTGACCGTCACGCTGACCGCGCGATCGCCGGGGGCGCCGGCGCCGCGCACGATGTCCATGCGACGGACGCCGGGCGCGCCGTCGATCATCGAGAGGATGCGGTTGACGTGTTCGGCGGAGTTCTGGCCGCTGAGGCCGCCGAGCGGGAGTTCAAACGTCTGCGCGCCGTCGGGGCCGTGGAGGGTCGCGAGCCCGCGGAGGGCGATGTTGGCGCCGGGCTGGCCGGGCGTGAGCGAGAGCTTGGGCACCTCGTGGCGCGCGAGTTTGACGGTGGCGGTCGCGGATTTGCCGCCGCGCAGGAAGGTGAGCGTGACTTCGTCGCCATCCTTGTGGCCGCGAATGAGGACGGCGAGCTGGCGTTGTTCGACGAGGATTTGGTCGTCGAGCTTGAGGAGGATGTCGTGGGTCTTGAGCGCGCCGGCGGCGGGGCTGCCGGGTGAGACATGGTTGACGACGAGGCCCTGGCCCTCGGCGAGCCCGAGTTGCGCGGTGAGCGCGGCGGGGACGGGGGCGGTCTCCACGCCGAGGTAGGTGACGGTTTCTTTTTCGCCCTGCTTGCCGACGACGCGGTGGACGGTCGCGCCGGGGCCGACGAGGACGCGCACTTCTTTTTTCTGCTCCTTCGGCGCCGGCGCGGTGGCGTCGGCGGCATGGACGGCGGGGAACGCGACGGCGAGGCCGAGCGCGGAAACGAGATGACGATGGATGGTTTTCATGGTGGTGAACGACGGAGTGACGAAGCGGGTTTACTGGAAGAGGACGGGGACGACGCGGACTTCCTCACGCGGGACGGTCCAGCGGACGGAGGCGTTGGTGCGCGGGTCGCGCCAGGTGATGGTGTCGACGTAGCGGAGGCGTTCGCGGCGGGCGGCGGTGCCGTCCTCGAGCGTGAGGAGGCCTTCGTCGCGGGCGGAGACGAGGACGTTTTCGGCGGAGACGGGTTTAAACGCGGGCGCCGCCCCGAGTGTGCCGCGCGGTGTGGCGTCCGGGCGAATCGCCGGGCCGGGCCCGCGCACGGCGAGGCTCGTCACGAGCACGGCGATGGCGGCCGCCGCGGCGAGCGAGCCGGACCAGAGCCACCAGTGATGCGCAGGCGGACGCGCGGCGGCGCGGTCCGGCGCGGAAGTGGGCGCGGGCGCGAGAGCGGGTTCGAAATCGACGATGGTGGGGACGTTGTGGGTGACGACTGCGGCGACCTCGGACGCGGCGGTGGCGGTGGGGGCGAGTTCGCGGGCGATGCGCGCGGTGAGCGCCGACGGGAGCGCGGCGGGGCGGAGGGCGCGGAGTTCGGCTTCGAGTTGGTGGAGTTCCTCATCCATGGCAGTGGGCGGGGTTGAGTTCCTTGCGGAGGGCGGCGAGGGCATAGCGGTAACGGGAAGCGGCGGTGTTGGCGGGGATCTCGAGGTGCGCGGCGATCTGCTCGAAGGTGCGCTCGCCCCAAATTTTCAGCGTGAGGACGTCGCGTTGTTCGGCGGGGAGTTGGCGGAGCGCGGCCTCGATGGCCTCGCGGCGTTCGTCGCCTTCGAGCTGGGGCGCGAAGACCGGCGGGGAAAAATCGTCGCCGTCCGCCGCGCGTTCCTCGCGGGCGCCGCGGCGCGTCTCGCGGCGCGCGAGGTCGAAGGCGGCGCGGCGCACCGAGGTGATGAGGAGCGCCATGGGGTCGCCGGGGAGGGCGCGTTGGTGGCGCCAGAAACGCACGAAGGCTTCCTGCACCACGTCCTCCGCATCGGCCAATGAGCGCGTCCACTGCCGGGCACAGAGCAGCAATTTAGGACCGTAGAGTTGGAACCAATTCGTCCAAGATTCATTGTTAGGCAAAGCCTCCATGCGTTCGGAGTTCGGTGGATTTTGCCTAAGGAGCGTCATGGCCACCCGAGTTTGTCTAACAACCCGCCAAGTCTTCTCCCTGATTGGGCGTCTGTCCCGCCGAAAATGAAAAGGGGCCCGGATTGCTCCGGGCCCCTGTTAGGCTAACTCAATCGGACAGCTTTTAGCTGCGACCGA
>JBEANZ010000431.1:0-6606 GCA_041165185.1 Verrucomicrobiota bacterium
GCCGCGCTCCTCCTCGCCGTCGTCGCACTCGTGTTCACGCCCCGCGCAGCGTCGGCGGCCAGCGCCCCCGCGCCGCGTCCGCCGAACATCATCTTCTTCCTCATCGACGACTGGGGTTGGACCGACGCCAGCTGCCTCGGCAGCAAACTCTACGAGACGCCGCACATCGACCGCCTCGCCGCGCAAGGCATGAGGTTCACCGACGCCTACGCCGCCTGCACCGTCTGCTCGCCCACGCGCGCCGCCACGCTGACCGGCAAATATCCCGCGCGCCTCCACCTCACCGATTGGATCGCCGGCCACCACCGCCCCTACGCTAAACTAAAAATCCCCGCGTGGACGCAGCACCTCCCGCTCGCCGAGACGACCATCGCCGAGGAACTCAAGGCGCGCGGCTACGCGACCGCGATCTTCGGCAAGTGGCACCTCGGCGGGGAGGCGTTTTTCCCGGAGCACCAAGGCTTCGACCTCAACGTCGGTGGCTGCGACCGCGGCCAGCCCGGCGCGTATTTTCCGCCCTACGGCATCGTCAACGTGAAGGACGAGGTCCCCGGCGAATTTCTCAGCGACCGCCTCACGCGCGATGCGATCGGCTTCATCGAAAAAAATCAGGCGCGCCCGTTCTTCGTCTATTTTCCGCACTACGCCGTCCACACCCCGCTCGCCGGCAAACCCGAGGTGATCGAGAAATACAAAAGGAAACTCGCCGCCGGCACCTACACGCAGACCAACCCGATCTACGCCGCGCTCGTCGAGAGCATCGACGACAGCGTGGGCGCCGTGATGAAGCGCCTCGCCGAACTCAAGCTCGACGCCCACACGATCATCGTCCTCACCGGCGACAACGGCGGCCTCAGCGGCACCGTCAACGCCACCGGCTGGCGCCCCGGCCCCACCCGCAACGACCCGCTCCGCCTCGGCAAAGGCTCGCCCTACGAGGGCGGCGTGCGCGTGCCGCTCCTCGTGAAATGGCCCGGCGTCACCGCGCCCGGCAGCGTCTCCGCGGTGCCCGTCACGAGCGTGGATTATTTTCCGACGCTCCTCGAAGCCGCGACCGGCGCGCCCGCGCGCGGCATCGACGGCGAGTCGATCGTCGCCGCGCTGAAGGGCGCGCCCCGCCTCGCGCGCGACACGCTCTACTGGCACTACCCGCACTACCACCCCGGCAGCGCCACGCCCTACAGCGCCCTCCGCGAAGGCGACTGGAAACTCCTCCACTTCTTCGAGGACGACCACGTCGAGCTCTACAACCTGAAAACCGATCTCAGCGAAAAAACCGATCTCGCCGCCTCCGATCCGCAGCGAGCCACCGCGCTCCGCGCGAAACTCGACGCCTGGCGCACGAGCATCGGTGCGCAGTTGCCGACGAAAAACCCCGCCCACGATCCCGCCCGCGAGTGGGACAGCGAGGGCGGCGGGGCCGCGAAGAAGGCGGCGAAAAAGAAGCAGCCGTAGCGCGCCGCGCCGCTGGGACACAGGCCGGCTCGCCCACCATCGAGCGTCGGAAAAATCGGATGACATCCGCGCGCGGCTCGCGCGGTCCCGCGTCCACCGCAGTTTCCCGGGGAGCGCACGCGTCCCGCGTGCTGTCTTCGGCGTCCCGCCGAAGACTCGGAGTCCGCGGCGGGACGCTGCGGACAGCCTGCGGGACGCAGGCGCTCCCCGGGAACGCTCCCTGGGAAACGCCGCGAAAAAAATCTCCCGCGCGCGGCGCGCGGGAGCGCGTAGCGGCGGGCGTCCCTGCCCACCGGTTCAGGACACTCGTCACGACCTCGGCGGGCACGGACGCCCGCCGCCACGCCGTCACGTGCGAGCGCGTGACGACACAGCCGTTCTCACGAGCCCGCTCAGAGTTTCGTCGTCAGCGAAAACACCGCGCGGCCCGGGAGCCCGCGCTGTTGGTTGGCGGGGAAATACTCGATGTTGCCCATGTTCTGCCAGTTGATCGTCGCGCTCACCGGGCGGTTTTCCCACTTCCAGTCGTAGCCGACGGCGGAGTTCCAGAGCGTCTCGGACGGGAGGAAAAGTTTCGGGTTGTTCGTGCGCTGCGCCTTCCGGCCGGTGTGGTTGAAGCCCGCGCCGATCCAGAGGCCCTTGAGTTCGCCCGTGCTAAACGTGTAGCGCGACCAGAGGTTGAAGAGCGCCTTCACCGTCGCCTCCGGGTGCGCGCCGAGGAAGACTTCCTCGCCCTTCGGCACCTGCTTCACGCGCACGTCGTTCATCGCGCCGCTCGCGTAGATCTGCCAGTTGTCCTTCGGCGACCAGGTGATCTCGGCCTCGACGCCGTTGCTGCGATCAAGCGTGCCTTGCAGCGAATTCGTCACGGTCACGCCGGCGGTGTTGAACGAGTTGAAGCGCAGGATGCGGTCCTTCTGATCAATTTGGAAAACGGCGAGCGTGGACGACACGCGGCCGTTGAGGAAATCCGTCTTCACGCCGATTTCCTTGCCCTTCGAGGTCGTCGGCGCGGCGGCCCCGATCGGGACGTTTTCCTTCGTGAGCGCGGCGGCGTTGAGCACGAACGACTCGCTGTAGGAGGCGTAGAACATCACGTCGCGCGTCGCCTTCCAGCCGAGGCCGGCCTGCGGCGTGGTCTTCTTGTTTTCGACCTTCGAGAGGCTCGCGGCGGGCGTGAGGAAATTATCCGTCGAGCCCGAGGCCTTGTTGTAACGCGCGCCGAGGACCGCGCTGAGCTGGTCGTTGAGCAGGCTGGCGTTGAACACCGCGTAGGCCGCGCTGTTGCGGGTGACGGAGCGGTTGTTGGTCGTGAGCGGCTGCGTGACGGGATCGAAGTCCGTGGTGTAGTCCCACGTGGCGGGATTCTTGATGTCCCAGACCGGGAAGAAATTCGCCGTCGCGCTCTGGCGGAGGCGGCTGTAGCCGCGACCCTCGTTGTAGAACGCGCCGAGGAGCGGCTTCAGCTTCACGCCGTCGAGCGCGTAGTTGCCGGCGAACTCGAGCTGCGAGGCCTTGCCCTGGCCGAAGTCTTCCTGGAGGCGTTTGCGGCGGCCGAGCTGCGCCGCGGGCGCGGTGGCGGCGCGGTCGATGGTGTTGAGCAGAGCGGCCGCGAAGGCGCGCGCCGCGATGAGGTAGTTCGCCGCCGAGATCGGCAGCGTGGCGCCGGTGGGATAATAGCTCGTCGGCACCGTGACGCTCACCGCGCCGAGGCCCGTGAGTTTCTGCGCGGTGCGGCGCTTGTTCCAGTTGAAGTTCGCGCGCGCGCCCCAGTGGTCGGAGAGCTTCGCGGTCAGCTCGGCGTTGATCGACTCGGTGTCGGCGAAGCGATGGTCGTTGTTCGAGACGTAGTTGAACGAGCGCGGCAGCGGATAGTAGCTGAGGAAACCGGGGTCGCTGTTGTCGAGCGGGTTGATGAGCACGCCCGTCGCGCTGAGGATGCCGCTCGCCGGCGGGAGCGCGACGATCTCGGTGTTGGGCTTGATGTGGGCCTGCGGCGGCGTCTCGCGGCGCGAGAACCACTGGTAGTCCACCGTGAGCGCGACGCGATCCGTGATGCGCCACGTGATCACCGGCGCGAGCACGGTCGTGCGCTGCTTGCCGGGCTTGATGTATTCGTAGCCGTTTTCAAACGCGCCGTTGAACCGGAAGAGCAGCGTCTTGCCCGCGAGCGGCTGGTTGAGATCGAGCGAGGTGCGCCAGAAACTCTGCGTGCCCGCCTGCGCGTTGATCGTGGTCGAGGGCTTTGTGCCGGGGCGCTTCGTGATGTAGTTCACCGTGCCGCCGGGCGCGACCTGCCCGTAGAGGACGGACGACGGACCCTTCACGACCTCGACGCGATCAACGCTCACGGTGTCGACGTAGCCTTCGCCGACGAAGCCGTTGTGCTGCGGCGCCTGATCGAAGCCGCGGATGGTGTAGACGGCGTTGCCGGCGTTGAACTCGCGGCCCGCGCTCGTGACGCTCGGAGCGTATTGCACCACGTCGAAAAGGTCGCGCGCGCCGATGTCGGTGATGAACTGCGAGGTGAACGCGCTGATCGCGAACGGCAGGTCCTTGATCGGCGTGTCGATGCGGGTGGCTGAGACGGAGTTGCCGGCGCGGTAGCCCTTGTCGGCCGAGGTCGAGACCTGAAACTCGGAGAGCTTCACGACTTCGTCCCCGGCGGCGGCGGACACGGGAGCGGCGGGTTGGGCGGGAGCCGCGAGGGCGGCGAGCGCGAAGGCGACGCCGAGGGCGCGCCGGAGGGTTTGGGTGGGTTGGGTCATGGTGAAAAGGCGTTGGCCTCTCGACCGCGAGGAGCGACAGGCGTTACTGATAATTATTAAACGCGAGGGCCTGCCAAGTGAATTTCCGGCGCTCGCGCGCCGTTCACTCCGCGCGCACCGCCGCCGCGCCGTCGGCGAACTCCGCCGCCAGCCGCGCGCCGGACGCCACCGCCGCGCGCCGCGTGACGGGCGCGCCATGCTCGTCGCGCACGATCACGAAGCCGCGATGCAACACCGACGCCGGGCTCGCGGCCTGGAGGCGTTTCCAAAGCGAGAGCAGCCGCTGCGATTCCTGCTCCACGCGCGTCTGCGGCGAGGCGTGCGCGAGCCGTGTGCGCGCGTCGGCGCACTGCTGCCGGCGCATCTGCACCGAGGCGCGCAGTGCCGCGCCAAGGCGGTTCGAGAGATCGTCGAGCCGCAGGAAACCCTGCTCGATTTGCGCGTCGGGCGAGAGCAGCCGCAGTCGCGAACGCGCATGATCGAGCCGCTCCGTCGCCCGCGCCACCGCCCCCTCGATGCTCGCCGCCATCGTCTCGTCCGCCCGCGCCGCGCGTTCGGCACACGCCACGAACCCGCTCGAGATCAGCTCCGCCGCCGCGCTGGGCGTCTCCGCCCGCGCGTCCGCCGCGAAATCGCACAGCGTGAAATCGATCTCGTGCCCCACCGCCGAAATGATCGGCACCGCGCTCGCCGCGACGGCGCGCACGAGCGGCTCCTCGTTGAACGCCCACAAATCCTCGATGCTCCCGCCGCCGCGCCCGATCACGAGCAGATCGAAAATCTTGAGCTCCCGCGCGAGCGCCAACATCGCGATCATCTCGGCGGCGGCGCCCTCGCCCTGCACTTTCGCGGGCAACACCACCACGCGCCCGCGCCAGCCGCGCCGCGTGAGGATGCGCAAAAAGTCCTGCACCGCCGCGCCCGTCGGCGACGTGACGAAGCCCACGCACGCCGGCATCGCGGGGAGCGGGCGTTTTTTTTCCGCCGCGAACAACCCCTCCGCCGCGAGCCGCGCCTTGAGCGCCTCGAACTCGCGCTGGAGTTTCCCCACGCCGTCCTCAATCACCGCGCGCACGATCAGCTGATACTGCCCGCGCGCCTCGTAAACGCTCACCTCGCCGTAGACAACCACCTGCGCGCCGTCGCGGAGCTTCACGCTTTGGCGGAGCGCGTCGCCGCGAAAGAGCACCGCGCTGAGCTGCGCACCGGCGTCCTTCAGCGAAAAATAAACGTGCCCGCTCGGCTGCGCGCGGAGGTTGGAGATTTCGCCGCGCACCCAGCCGGGGCCGAGGCCGCGCTCGAGGAGCGTTTTCACGCGCCGCGTGAATTCGCTCACGCTGTCCACGCGCGCCGTGCTCTCGACGTCGTGGCTGAGGCGTCCCGCCTCAGGTTTCTTGGTTGAGGGGTCGAGTCGTCCACCATCGCGCAGTCCGCCGTCGCGCGCCCCGCCGTCGCGCCGCGCTCCCCCGCCGAACTCGAACTCGTTTTCAGGCTTCACGCTTCAGGCTTCACGCTTCGCGAATTTTTTCCGCAGCCACTGCGTGCCGACCATGAGCGCGAGGAACAGCATCGCGGCGGTGAGCGCGAGTTTGCCGCGCCCGTGCTGCAGCGCGTCGCCGAAGAGGATGAACGCGATGTTGAACGCCCACTGCACGCCGCAGGAGATGGCGAGGTATTTGCCGAACGGCGCGTCGACGAGCCCGAGCGTGTAGTTCTGCACGAAAAACGGCACGCCCGGCGTCACGCGCAGGAGCACGATCAGGTTCGTCATGTCGCCGGGGCCGACCTGCGGGAGCGTGTAGCCGAAGCGCACCAGCAGCCGCGTGAGCCACGGCCGCAGCCAGCGCCGCGCGAGCCAGTAGGTGAGCGTGAGGTTCACGGTGATCGCCGCGAGCCCGAGCACGCACACCCAGAAAGAGCCGAGCTGCTCGCCAAAGAGCGGCGCCGCCGTGAGCGCGAAGGCGAGGTTGGGCGCGCCGAGCGCCGGTAGCAGCGCCATCGCCGTGAAAAACACCGCCGGCCCCGCGCTCGTCACGCGCGCCATCGCCGCCGCGAGCAACGCGCGCGCCTCGCCGACCACCGCCTGCCACCCGAAAACCCACAACGCGATCGCCGCGAGCACGAGCACCACGACGGCGGCGACGGCGAGTTGCGCGAGCGGGAGTCTTCGTTTGGCCGGCACGGCCTCGGGGAGCGACATGAGCCGCAGCCTGCCCGCCGCCGCGCGCGACCGTCAAGCGTCCGGCCACGACGGAAACGACGCGATGCGGAGCTGCGAGCTCAGAGCCGAGAGCTGAGAGCTGAGAGCAGAACCAAACGGTGAACTCCGTCAGGGCCTTTCCGAATTTGATCCCACGCTCCGTGGATCGGGCTCTCAGCTCTC
>JBEANZ010000432.1:0-13222 GCA_041165185.1 Verrucomicrobiota bacterium
CGAAGGAAACCGACGAGTCGCCCACGTGGGATCTCGTTCGCCTCGTGCAGACCACGAGCCAGTGGAACTCCCTCGCGCAGACGTTCCGCACGCTGCAGGGCTCCGTCGGCCTCGACTGGCGCCTCAGCCAAACCGACTCGCTTTCGTTCGGCCTCACCTATCGCGACTACGATCTCTACATCACGCGCAGCGTGCTCGGCTTCGCCTACGGCGCGGGCGCGACGGGCGGCGCGACGTTCACGCAGGGCGCCGCCAACGCCGTCGGCGTCGTCACTATGAACGGCAACGGCGAAAACGTGGACGTGATCACCGAGACGAAACACTACACGATGAAATACCGCCACCGCGGCGACACGTGGCGTTGGGACATCAACGGCTCGCTCTCCCTCTCCGCCTCCGACCGCCCCGACATCGACGAGGGCTTCTTCAACCTCGCGCCCGCCACGCTCACCGGCGTCGTCCTCCGCGGCGACGACATCCCCGCGTCCGGCGGCACGATCCCCACGCGCTACAGCGCCGCGCGCGCCGGCGCGGCCGTCGATCCCTACGACGGCGGCAACTACACGCTCGGCAATCCCACGACCAACCAGCCCGATTGGAACACGCAGAAATACAACCTCCGCCTCGACCTCGCGCGCGATTTCCTCGGCAAGATTCCGTTCACGCTCAAGGTCGGCGGCGCCGTCGACACCTACGTCAGCGATCAGCGCCGCTACGTGAAGACGTGGAATTTTCGCCCCAACGGCTCCACCCTCGCCGCCGACCGGCTCGCGAGTAATTTCGATGTGTTCGACAACGCCTTCAACGCCGACTCGCCCACCGTCTTCGGCAAAAAAGTCCGCTGGATCAGCGGCCAGAAAATGTTCGACCTCTACAAAAAGAATCCCGCGTGGTTCGTGCTCGACGACGCGCAGGTTCACCAGGACTTCGTCAACAACTCCCGCAACCTCCGCGAGCGGATCACCGCCGGCTATTTCCGCACCGACGCGCGCCTTTTCAAAAACCGCCTCTGGGTTGTCGCCGGCGTGCGCTACGAGCGCACCGACGACAAGGGCACCGGCCCGCTCAACGACATCAACGCCCAATACCAGCACAACGCCAACGGCACGCTCTTCGACAGCAATCCCGCGCTCGCCGGCATCCAGCGCGTGGCCCTCTCCACCGATCCGCTCGTGCTCCGCAAGCTCCGCTACGTCGAGCGCGGCGCCACCGCCGACCGCCACTACGACGGCTATTACCCGAGCGTGAACACGTCGTTCAACCTCACCGAAAATCTCGTTCTCCGCGCCGCCTACGCGCAGACGATCGGCCGCCCCAACATCAACAACGTCATCCCCAGCACCGCCATCTCCGACCCCGACGTCGCCAACCCCACCATCACCGTCAACAACGCCGGCCTCAAACCCTGGAGCGCGAAAAGCTACGACCTCTCGCTCGAGAGCTACCACATCAAGGACGGCTTCGGCTCCATCGGCGTTTTCCGCAAGAGCGTGAATGATTTCTTCGGCAGCGTGACCACCGCCGCCACGCCCGAGCTGCTCGAACAATACGGCCTCGAAAGCGATCCCTCGCTCCTCACCTATCGCATCTCCACGCGCACCAACGCCGGCGACGCCAAGATCGACGGCCTCGAAATGTCCTACCGGCAATCGCTGACGTTTTTGCCGACATGGGCGCGCGGTTTCCAAGCCTTCGTCAACTACACCAAGCTCAATCTCAGTGGCAGCAACACCGCCGACTTCTCCGGCTACAACCCGAAGACCATCGGCGGCGGCCTCAACTTCGTCCGTGGTCGCATCGCGCTCAAAAGCACGATCAGCATCCTCGGCGACGTGCGCACCGGCCTCAACGCCGTGAGCGCCACGATTCCCGCCGACACCTACAGTTACCAAAAGAAGCGCACGCGCATCGGCGTGAACGCCACCTACAGCCTCACGCGCCGCTACTCGCTCTACGCCTCGGTCGTGGACTGGGGCGGCTTCACGCAAAACCTGCAACGCTACGCCGCCAACACCCCCGAGTATGCGCGCCCCACCCGCTGGCAGGAACTCGGCTTCTACACGAACATAGGCGTGCGCGGGACGTTTTGAGTCGCGCCGCTCCCAAACCAAATCTTCCTGCCTCCCTGCCTTGTCCATTTTTTCGCCCATGCGCTCCCTTCGCCTCCTTTCCTTCTCATTCGGCTTATCGATCTTATCCGTCCTATCTGGCACATCGTTCGCCGCCCCGCCCGCTCCCATCCTCGATCAAACCGACGTCTTCACCGCCGGTCGCGACGGCTACCACACCTACCGCATCCCCTCGATCATCCGAGCGCAAAGCGGCACGCTCCTCGCCTTCTGCGAAGGCCGGAAAAATTCCGGCGGCGACGCCGGCGACATCGATCTTCTCCTCAAACGTTCCACCGACGGCGGCCGCACCTGGAGCGCGCAACAGGTTCTCTGGGACGACGCCGACAACACCTGCGGCAACCCCTGCCCTGTCCTCGACGCCACCACCGGCACCATCCACCTCCTCCTGACCCATAACCTCGGCACCGACCGCGAAAAAGACATCGTCGCCCGCACAGTCCGCGGCTCGCGCACCGTCTGGCTCGCCCGCTCCACCGATCACGGCGCCACGTGGACCGCGCCCGTTGACATTACCGCGACCACCAAACTCCCCACGTGGACCTGGTATGCCACCGGCCCCGGCATCGGCATCCAAATCCAGCACGGCCCCCACGCTGGCCGCCTCGTCATCCCCTGCGACTACAACGCCGACAACCCCGCCGACCCCAAGAAACCCCTCAAGGGCTCGCACGCGATTTTCTCCGACGACCACGGCCGCACGTGGCAACTCGGAGGCACGCTCGCCCCCGGCATGAACGAATGCCAAGTCGCCGAACTCTTCGACGCCCGCGGCACGCTCCTCATGGACATGCGCTCCTACCTCGGCCGCTCCCTCCGCGCGCAAGCCACCAGCACCGACGGCGGCAAAACCTGGACCACCCCCACCGACGCCCCCGCGCTGATCGAACCCATCTGCCAAGCCAGCCTCCTCCGCCACGACACCGCGCAACTCCTCCTCTTCTCAAATCCCGCCGACAAAAAACAACGCGTTAACCTCACCGTCCGCGCCAGCGCCGACAACGCGCAGACCTGGCGCGAAGTCGCCGTGCTGCATGCCGGCCCCGCCGCCTACTCATCTCTCGTCGCCCTCTCGGCGACCGAAGCCGGCTGCCTCTACGAACGCGGCGAAAAACGCACCTACGAAAAAATCACCTTCGCGCGCTTCGCCGTGAAGTAGGTCCGGTTTCCGGCCGGCACTGCACTCATCCCGTCTACGAAATCCCGCTAGATCGTAGGGCCGCCGCTTGTCGGCGTGCCGTCGCGCTTTGCCCGCGAGAGATAGCCAACTCGCGTCCGCCCTCGCTCGCCCTTGTGCAGCGCGACGGCTCGGCGACGAGCGCCGGCCCTACAAAAGACCCCTCGCGCCCGGGAAAGGGTATTGATGGCCGCAGCTCCACTGCCCCGACGCCGACCTCACTTCTTGCTGCACCCGGTCCGTCACCGCGTCGGCCGAACGTTACCCCGTTCCACGGCCCAGCTCGCCGCGCGCCCGATCACCTGCGCGGCCCGCGTCGTCCACGACCATTGGTCTGGATCGGTGCCGCTGAATTTCACGGGCTGGCGTTCGAGCGCCATCGCGGCCGCCTGCGGCACGTCGAGGAAGCGGAGCACGTTCAGATAATCCGGCCCGCTCATGTGCGACACCGTCGGCGCGATCAACTCCACGCCCGCGAGCCCGTCGATGAAGAGCGACGCGTAGAGCGCGTTGATTCCCTGCTCGCCGCGCGCCACGAGCGTGATCGGCGCGTCGCCGAACAGCTCCGCCGCGCGCACCGCGGCGACCGCGCGGCGGATGTCCCACACGCGCATCCCGTCGATTGTCTGCCCGAGCAGCATGTAGCGGCGACGCACCTCGTTCTGATCGGCGGCGGCGAGCGTCGAGGCTGTCGGCCCGAATCCGCGCGGGAAAAACCGCACGACCGCCTCGTCCTCCGCGCCGACGGGGAGCGGCTCGTCGCGATCCAGAATCTGAAGGCGCACGCGTTTGGTCCCCGACGCGGTGCCGCCAGCGGGCCGAAGCACCTCGAGCGACAACCGCACGTCGCCCTGAGAACAATACGCCCACGCCTCGCCCGCTCCCGTCGCGAGCCGCGTGAGTTGCAACGGCTCCTCGTTCGTCGGCCATCCGCGAAACACTTTCTCCCGCAGCGTGCGCATCCACTCCTCCCGTTGCTTCGCCCACGCCGCCGCGTTCGCCGGCACGGCGGGCGCGGCGAGCGGCACGAACGTCTCGTGGATTTTCGTCGTGCGCTCGTCGGCGGGTTCGCCCTTCGGCGGAAACACCCGCAGCTCGGCCGGCTTGAATTTCTTCTCGGCGGCGTCGGCGATCAGCGTGTCGGGTTCGCCCTTGAGCCAGCGGTTGAACCAGCGGAACGCCGGCACCTGCAGGTCCTGCGTGTCCTTGTGCGGGCCCTCGGTGATGAGCAGGCCGAGTTGGTCGGCGGCGTTGTGCAGGCCGTAGATGCGCGCGACGTCGCGGTGCACCCGCAGCAAGCCGTCGAGCGGGAAAATCGTGTCCTTGTCGGAGTTCGCGATCAGCAGCGGGCGCGGCGCGAGCAGCGCGGCGAGCTTGGAGAAATCCCAGCGGTAGGTGTTCACGTGAAACATGCAGTCGCAGTGCCCCTTCACCGTGCCGTCGATCACGTGGTTGTGCAGGTCGGTGATGCCGGCGACGGGCACCGCGACCTTGATGCGGTCGTCGAGCGCGGCGGCGGACCACGTGTAGGCGCCGCCGCCGGAGCGGCCCGTCATGCCGAGCCGCGCGGCGTCGACCTCGGGGCGCGTCTCGAGGTAGTCGAGCGCGCGCAGGCAGTTCCACGCCTCGACCCCGGCGGGCGTGTAGCCGCGCGAATTCCACCAAAACATCCCGAGCCGCCGCGTGCCGTGGTGCGCGCCCTCGAGTTCGCCGAGCTGGATCGTGTCGAGCATCAGGCACACGTAGCCGTGCGCCGCGAACCAGGCGCCGTGGTGCTGGTAACTCGTCTTGTTGCCCATGCTCACGCCGCCCTCCTTCACCTGCCCGTGGCCGCACGCGTAGAGGATCGCGGGCGCGCGGCCCGTCAGGTTTTTCGGCACGTAGAGGTCGGCCGTCACATAGAGGCCGGGCAGCGACTGGAAATGAAGTTTCTCGACGAAAAATTTCTCGTGCTCCAGCCGCCCCGTGATCGTCGCGCGCAGATCGGTTTTCTCCGGCCGCGGCGAGAGCCCGAACATCTCGAACAACTCTTCGCGGTAGCCCGCCCGCCGCTCCGTCCAGTCGCGCACCGTCGAGATCTCGGCGAGCGACTGCGCGGCGACGCGCGCCGTCTCCGCGCGGAAATACGCCGCCGTCATCCGGTCGCCCGCGCTCTCGGCGGCGAACGAAAACACGGGCGCGGCGGCGACCACCGCCAGCGCGGCGCGAGCGGCGAACGAACGGAGCGAGGCGCGGGCGGGCGCGAGAGCGGGTGGCGACTTGGGTTTCATGTTGGGGTGGAGCCGTGATGCGCGGAAACCGCCGGGATTGAAAACCGATTCGCGCGCCGCGAGGCTCCGGCCGTCGCCCCACCGCCATGAACCGCCGCCGTTTCCTCGCCTCGACCGCCACCGCCCTCGCCGCCGCCCGCGCGCTCCCGCGCGTGCGCGCCGCGAGCGCCGCGCCCGTGCTCGGGCATGGCAAATTTCGCTACCGCGTCGTCCCCGGCTGGGGCGTGCTCGGCGCCGACACGCCCGTGAAAGACTGCCACGGCCTCGCGCTCGATCGCGAAGGCCACGTGATCCTCCTCACGAACCACACGGCCAACAACGTGATCGTTTACGATCGCGCGGGGCGGCTCGTCCACAAATGGGGCACGCGGTTTCCCGGCGCGCACGGGCTCTCGCTCGTGCGCGAGGGCGCGCGCGAGGTGCTCTTCATCACCGACCTCGCCACGCACCGCGTCGCGAAGACCACGCTCGACGGCACGCTCCTCGACGAGTGGCGCTGGCCCGAGCACACGGGCAAATACGAGAAGGAGGATCAGTTTCGCCCCTCGTGGACGCTCCATCTGCCCGACGGCGATTTCTTCACGCTCGACGGCTACGGCCGCGACTACATCACGCGCCACGGCGCCGACGGAAAATTCAAGGGGATCTTCGGCGGCGCCGAGGGCGGTATCGCGCATTGGGGTCCGCACGGCGGCATGGTCGACGCGCGCGACGCCGCGTCCCCCACGCTCCTCATCGCGATGAGCGACCAGCAACACCTGCAACGCCTCGCGCTCGACGGCCGCAAACTCGCGCGCATCGAACTGCCCGGCGGCAACCCGCGCCAAATCCGCCGGCACGACGGCCATTTCTTCGTCGCCCACCTCGCTGACAACTGGCCGAAGGACCGCGCGAGCCGCGGTTTCGTCTCCGTGCTCGACGCCGACCTGCGCGTGGTCGCCAACATCGCCGGCACCGTGCCCGAGTATGGTGACGACGGCGCGCTGCGTCCGATGCGGCAAGCCGGGGAAATCTTCACGCACCCGCACGACGTAATCGCCGACGCCGAGGGCAGCCTCTACGTCGCGCAGTTTTCCTCCGGCAACACCTACCCGATCAAGCTGGTGCGCGTGTAGGGCGGGGGGGGCAGGGCCTTGGTAGGGCCGGCGCTTGCCGCCGTGCCGTCGCGCTGCACACGGGCGAACGATGGCGGACGTTTGCGTGTTCTTGCGCGTGATAGCCGCGACGGCACGGCGACAAGCGCCGGCCCTACGGCTGAACCTCCGGCATTGCGCGCACTACTTCGCCGCCGCCCACACCAGCGGTGAACGCACCCCCGGCCGTTGTTCGCCGCCGGGCACCACGATCATCCCGCGCCACTCGGCGAGCGTCGTCGTCACGAGCGAAAACGGCGCCTCGCCTGTGCGTGTCCACGTGTCCGCTTTCGGATCGTAGGTGAGCACGTCGCGCGGAAAACCCGCGTGCGCCGCGGGCGCGATGGCGACTTGCGCGCCATCGTCACCGCCGATCACGAGGAGTTTTCCGTCGACCAACGGCGCCGGCGATGGCGCGGCGACCGCCACGCGCGGCAAATCCGCGAGGTGTTTCCAGCCCGCGTCCCCGCTCGCACCCGCACTCGCGCCGGGCGTGTAGCGATACGCGTCACGCAGCCACTCGCGCGCGAGTTTGCCGTCGGCGCCGGCAACGAGCTTGGCGCCGCTGAAGAGAAAGAAATCCCCGCCGCGCGCGCCGGCCGTCGCGAGGATTCGCTCCGGCCCTGGCCACGGTGGGAGTTCGCGCCAACCGGCCTTCATGTCGTCGAGGTTGAGCGCGAAAAAAACTTTCTGCGCCGTCGTCGCATCGGGCCGGTCGAGGCCGCCGGCGATGAACACCATCCGCCCAGCGCGCGCACCGGCGCAGAGTGCGAGCGGCCGAGGCAGCGCGGGCCACGCCTCGAATTTCACGGCGCGTCCATCCCAGCGCGCGAGCCACACGGCGGGGAAATTTCGCGTCGCGTCGCCGCCACCGACGAAGAGCACCCCTTCGTCGAGTTGCACGCTCGCGCCGTAGCCGCCGGCCGCCGGGAGCTGTCCGGTCTCGCGCCACGCGGACGCGTCCGGCGCGAGCACGAACACGCGGTCATACCAAATCTTCGCGCCGCCCTCCCAGGGCTTCTTGCCGGGAAAATTCGCCCCCCCCGCGACGAGCAACGCTCCGCCGCTCGCGCCCGCGTAGCTCCCCGCGAACCCCTCGCGATCCGGGAGCGCCGGGAGCTGGTGCCAGACGAGTGCGGCGTGCGCGACCGCCGCGAGACCGACGAAACTGCCGACAAGCCGAGTGAGGCGCATGATGATTTATTTGTCCCTCCGGTTGCCTTGGTTTGAGAAAACTTCCTACCAACAAAATTTTCCTACCTTAGATTCCGACGCCGTGGAGGTAGGAAGATTTTATTGGTAGGAAGATTTCAAACCAACGCGGCTTCACGCCGCCGGTTGCGACACATACTCGAAGAACCCGATCGCCGACAGCGCCGCGCGCAGCTCGGTTTCCTGCGTCGCCGTGAGCGTGCGCAGCGGCAGCCGCGCCGGGCCGCAGTCGAGGCCCACGAGTTTCATGATCGCCTTGCCGGCGGGTTGGCCGCCGAAGCGGATCATCACGTCGATGAAGGCCCGCGCCTTCGCCTGCTCGCGTCGCGCCGTCTCGAGATCGCCCGCGGCGAGGGCGCGCAGGACGCGCAGGTAGAGCGGCGCGGCGTAGTTGTAGGTGCTGCCGACCGCGCCCGTCGCGCCCGCCTCCAGCGCGGAGAGCAGGATTTCGTCGCGGCCGAAGAGCACCTGAAATTCGTCGCGGCCGGCCGCGTGCGTCGCGCTAAACTCGGCGAGGTCGTCATGCGTGAATTTCACGCCGGCGAGCGTCGGGATTTTTTCGCGCGCCTCGTTAAGGAAAATCGCGGGCGAGAGCGTGACACCCGTCATCGACGGGATGTGGTAATAAAAAAACGGCAGCGCGGGCGCCGCCGCCGCGACCTCGGCGCACCACCCGACGAGTTCGCCGGCGCCCGGCGGCTTGAAGAAGCTCGGCGAGAGCGTCGCGATGGCGTCGGCGCCGGCGGCCTGCGCGTGCGCCGCGAGCGCCTGGGCCGCGCGGCCGCTGAGGTGGCCGACGTGGGCGATGATGTTGAGCCCGGCCGGTCGCGCCGCGACCCACGCCTCGACCACGCGGCGGCGTTCGTCGTCGGTGAGCGAGGCGCCCTCGCCGGTGGTGCCGCAGACGAAGGCGCCGATCACGCCGTTGGCGGCGAGGCTGCGCGCGAGGCGCGGGATCATTTCGTAGGCCACGGCACCGTCGGCCCGCAGGGGCGTGAACGGCGCGGCGACCAATCCGGGGAGCGGGAATTTCATCGGGGAAAAAGGGACGGGCGGCGGATCGGCGCGCCGGCCGACCGGCCGTCGCGAAGGCCCGGGACCGTTTACGCCGGCGCCCACGCGCCGCCGTGGATCACGGCCTCCTCCTCGACTTCCTCCGGCGGCAATTCGTTCAGCGGCGCAAACCGCTCCGAGGAGAAACCCAGCTCCTGTTTCCCCTGGTGAAACGGATCCGGCGGGTTGGTCAGCTCGGCGAGCAGGAGGCCGACGGTCGCGCTGTCGCCGCCCTTCACGATTTTCTCGCGGCCGAGGAAAACCTCGCGGACGGTGTAGATGTTGTCCTTCACCGGGAGCTGCTTGTAGAGCGCACGCACGGTGGCGGAGAAGACGTCGTTAACGCAGATGACTCGCTGGCCTTTGACCATGCGGCGAAACTAGGGCGGCGCGACGCACGCGCGCAACCCCGGCGTCAGACAATCCGGCCTTCGTCGAACTCGATGAGGTCGGGGATGCTCTTGATGTCGTCGGCGCGGTCGGCACAGCCCATCGCGGTGAGCGCTTCGGTGATGAAGCCGCGGCCGGCCTCGGTCATGCCCATCTGCACGTAGCGGCGGTTCCACGCGGCGGCGCGCACGTCGGCGGGGAGGAGTTTTTTCAACGCGTCCTCGAGTTCCGCCTCGGAGGCGGCGGCGAGGACGATGTTCTCGACGTCGGCGGGCTGGATGCCGAGGTGGACGCTCAGAAAACGATCGCAGCCGCGCTTGTAGTTTTTCGCGTAGCTCGGCGGGAGCGCGCCGTGGGTTTTCACGTAGCGGCACTTCGCGAGGAAGCGCGGGAGGTGGAGCAGCCCGGTCGCCGCGTGCGGCGTGTAGGCCGAGGGCAGGTCGGTCAGCACGTCGCCGCTGGAGCCGGGGAGGGGAGTGGAGGCCATGGCGCGGGAGTGACGCGTGCCCGTGTCGCGCGGTCAAGGGACGATCCGGCGCGGCGCGCGCGAGAGCTTCGCGGCCAAGAGCGGCGCGAGCGGTGGCGCGGGTCAGAGAGCGTGGCTCCGTGCGGGGTCGGGGCGCTCTGGACGGTTTGGAAACTTCCCGGACCGGCTGAAGCCGGAACTACCAACGCGGAACCCCGCTCTCGCTGACAGGATGGCGCGCGTGAATCGCGTCCGTGAGCGCGCGGGCGGGCGGGTTATTTTTTCTTCTTCGGCGGCTCGGCGGCGATCTTGGTGCGGAAGATCGGGACGGGGCGCGGGGGCGTGGCGGTGGCGCCGGGGTCGTCGAAGTGCGGCCAGTTGGCGTTGCCGATGAGGAAAAAATAGCCGCCGGGTCCGAGGCAGCCGAGCGAGGGCGAGGGCATGTTGAGGTGTGCGGATTCGAGGACGTCGAGGCCGAGGAGGTTTTCGCCGGCGGGGTCGAGGCGGAGGCGGACGACGCGGTTGGGGCGGATGCCGTTTTGCACGGCGATGAGTTCGCCGGTCGGCGCGCGCACGAGGCCGTCGATGCCCAGGAGCGTCGTGCGCGGCGGCGGCTCGAGGCGGCTCACGGCGCGGGTCGCGAGATCGATGCGCAGCAGGCCGCCGGGGTAGTCGGCGATCAGGAGCGCGCTGGCGTCGGGCAGGACGACGGCGCCCTGGAGCGAGTTGAACTCGGGGCTTTCGACGAACGCCTCCGGTTTCTCGGCGCCCGGGGCGAGTCGCCAGAGCACGGTCGCGCCGCTGTCGGGCAACCACACCGTGCCGTCCGGTCCGAGCACGAGATCGCCGATGGCGTGGGGGCGTTTGTCGGCGGGGACGAGGGCCACGCGCCGCACGGCCCCCGTCTCAAGATCGATTTCGGCGACGCCGGCGGCGCCGAGTTGATCCTCGGTGTAGCCGGCCATCGCGGTGATGGCCGAGGTCGCGGCCCAGAGCACGCCGCGCTCCTCGTCGATCGCGAGGCCGAAGACGCCGAGGAGCGGCGAGTCCTCCGGCGTGAAACGCACGGCCTTGATGTCGGTGCCGGCCTTCGTTTCGGCGGCGGTCGGGGCGCGGCGCACCCAGACGCAACGGTGGTGGACATCGCCGAAAAAAAACTGGCCCGTCTTCGCGCGCCACGCGATGCCCTCGATGAGGCCGGTGGTGTCGGGGAGGCGAAACGCGAGGTCGGCCTCGCCGCGCGGTTCGAGGTTGTCGCCGAGGCGGGCGACGGCGGCCTTGAAGTCCTTGCGCTCGCGGAGCGCGGCGAAGGCGGGGGACTTTTCCACCGGCGAGTGCACGCCGAGATCGGCGAGGCGGCCAAGGGTGGCGACGGCGGCGTCGGGCTGGTCGTTGAGCGCGTGGGCGGCGGCGAGGTTGACGAGCAGGCGCGGGTAGTCGGGGCGCAGCTCGACGGCGGCCTGCATTTTTTCGAGGTAGGCGGGGAAGTTCTTCGCCTCCGCCTCGCCGGCGGCCTCGCGCGCGAGCGCGATGGCGCGCGCGGTTGGGGGCGCGTCGGCCGCGCCGGCGCGGGCGAGCAGCAACGCGGCGGAAACGAGCACGGCGGCGGAGGTTTTCATGCGAGTGCGAGTGGTGCGCTGCGGAGCGGCCGATTTCATTTCGCCGGTGGCGGCAGGAGCGGCGCCATGGAGGCGACGACCTGCGCCGCGAGCGCGGTGTAGCCCTCAGGCGTGAAGTGGACGTTGCGCGGCAGCTGGATGGCCGTCTGCCGTGCCGTGGCCAACGCATGGAGGTCGTCGACCGTGACGCCGAGCTCGCGCATCACGCGCGCGGCGGCGGCGTTGTAGCGGACCTCATCGTGCTCGACGCGACCCGACGAACCCGCCGGCACGGGCGTCGTCGTGGCGAAGACGAGCTTCGCGCCCGTCTGTTTCAGGCGCGCGACGATGGCGCGGAGATTTTTTTCATAATCGGCGACGGACGCGACCTGTCGGCCCTGATCGGGCGGGACGTATTTGCCGGCGGCGTCGAGATACTTCACGTCGTGCAGGCCGAAGTTGAAATGGATGACGTCCCACTTGCCCGCGCCGAGCCAGGCGTCGAGGCGTGTCACGCCCTTGGCCGACTCACCGCAGTTTTCGGCGGGGCGGTGGACGTTGGCCCGACCCGCGAGCAGCGCGCGGACGGGCAACGTGTAGCCGATCGAGATCGAGTCGCCGAGGAGGAGGACGCGCGGGAGGCCGGGCGCATCGGCGACCGGCGCGAGCGCGGGGTCGGGAGCCTTGGGCACCGGGGCTTTCTCTGCTGCAGGCGCGGCGAGGGTGAGGAGGCCGGCGAGCACGACGCCGAGCGGGCAGCGGAGGTTCATGGGCATGGGGGGGCCGCCAGCGAGCGCGGGGCGCGCGCGGGTGTCAACCGGCCGCCGCCGCGGTAGTCGCCGGCGCACTAGACTCATTGCTGGACCCACGCTAGACTTAGACGGCCCAGGCGCTTGACTCATCGCTGGACTCACACTTGTCTTATGGCGCATGAGCTTTCAGCCAAAATTCTCCGTCTCCGCCCGGCTGCTCCGTGAGCTCGAGACCATCGCCGACCTACGCGCGAAGATCGCCGCCGCCACCATCCAGGTGGCCTGGGTGCCGCAGCTCCAGAAGGACAGCCGTGAACGCGGCGCGCACGCCTCGACCGCCATCGAGGGTAATCCGCTCACGCTGGCGGAGGTCCGCGCGCTGGAGGGCGGCGCGCCCCTCCCCGCCCGCACGCCGCGCTCGCGGCGGGAGGTGCTCAACTACTTCGCCAGCCTCCGCTGGATGGAGAAGCGCGCCCGCGAGAAGAGACCCGTCGCGCACGACGATCTGTTTCGGCTGCACGGCCTGCTCGCGACGGCCGTGATGGATCAGGGCGAGGCCGGCCGCTACCGCACCATCGCCGTGCGCGTCGGCAAGCACCTCCCGCCGCCGCCCGACATGGTGTCCGGCCTCATGCGCGAGCTGCTCGCGTGGTGGAACGGCCCCAGCGCCGAGTGGTCGCCCGTGCTCACCTCCGCGATCCTGCACTACCAGTTCGAGGACATCCACCCGTTTGCCGACGGCAACGGCCGCGCGGGCCGGATGCTCGCGCTCTGGGAGCTCTACCGGCGCGGCTTCGACACGCACCACATCTTCGCCGTGGACGAGTTTTTCTGGGAAGATCGTTCGCGCTACTATGCGCGGCTCTCCGCCGTGCCCGCGACGGGCGGCGACCTCACCGGGTGGCTCGAATACACCACCGAAGGCGTGCGCGTGACGCTCGAGCGCGTGTGGCTGCGCGTGCAGCAATTCGCCGCAAAATCCTCCAAGAAAAAAACCGTCCTTCGCCCCAGTCAGGAGCGCCTGCTCCACCTCCTGCGCGAC
>JBEANZ010000433.1:0-2914 GCA_041165185.1 Verrucomicrobiota bacterium
CATCTCTCGCTGACGATCGACCCGGAAGTTTACCAGTCGCAGATCGCGGCGGCGCGCACCTTCACCATTTACGAGGACATCGAGGAGTTGCTGAAGCTCGGCAAGATCAAGGGCGGCTCGCTCGACTGCGCGGTCGTGATCCGCGGCGACAAGATCATTTCCAAGGAGGGACTGCGTTTCAAAGACGAGTTCGTGCGGCACAAGATCCTCGATATCGTCGGCGACATCACGCTGCTCGGGCTGCCGCTCAAAGCGCACATCGTCGCCACGCGGCCCGGCCACGCGATCAACGCGGAGCTCACGCGCGCGCTCGCGGCGAAACTCGCGGACCGCAAAAAAAGCCCGAAGAAAAAGCCGCGCCCCGCGATGGTGATGCCCGGCGAGACGTCGCTCGATATCCGCCGCATCCTCGACACGCTGCCGCACCGCTATCCGTTCGTGATGATTGATCGCGTGGTGGAGTTCGTCGGCGGCGACGCGCTCGTCGCGATCAAAAACGTGAGCATCAACGAGCCGTTTTTTCAGGGCCACTTCCCCGGCAACCCCGTGATGCCCGGCGTGCTCCAGCTTGAGGCGATGGCGCAGGCGGCGGGCCTCCTGATGTTGCGGCGCGGTTCGGCCGAGGGAAAGGCGACGCTCTTCATGAGCGCGGACAAAGTGAAATTCCGCAAACCCGTCCGCCCGGGCGACCAGCTCATTCTCAACGCCAAGCTCACAAAAACGCGCGGCGAGAAACTCGCGAGCGCCGAGGTCACGTGCACGGTGGACGGCCACGTGGTCTCCTCGGCCGACCTGATGTTCGCCATCGTGGACGAGGCGGACCTGGACTGAGCCATGGCGGAAAAAATCCATCCCACCGCGATCATCGAGCCCGGCGCGCGCCTCGGCGCGGACGTGGAGATCGGGGCGTATGCGTTTGTCGCGGGCACGGTCGCGCTCGGCGCGGGCACGCGCCTGCACCACCACGCCTCCGTCGAAGGCGAGACCGAGCTGGGTGAAAACTGCGAGGTGTTTCCCTACGCCTGCATCGGCGGCAAGACGCAGGACCTGAAATTCGCAGGCGGCCGGCCCGGCCTGCGCATCGGCGCGCGCAACGTCTTCCGCGAATACGTGACGATCCACTGCGCGACGAACGACGGGGAGTTCACGCGCGTGGGCGCGGGCAACGTCCTGCTCGCCGCCTGCCACGTCGCGCACGACTGCGTGCTCGGCAACGACATCGTGATGAGCAACGGCGCGGTGCTCGCGGGCCACGTGGTCGTTGAGGACCGCGTGGTGATCGGCGGCTACGGCGGCGTGCACCAGTTTTGCCGGCTCGGCTACGGCGCGATGCTCTCGGCGACGGCGAAACTCGTCCACGACCTGCCGCCCTACATGATCGCGGACGGCACGCCGGCGGAAGTGCGCGCGATCAACCGCGTGGGCCTCGAGCGCAACGGCCTCACCCCCGCACAGCTCGACCGCGTGAAGCAACTGCACCGCCTCCTCTATCGCGACGGACTGAACCGCACGCAGGCGCTCGAGAAAATCGCCGCGCACGCGCACGCCGCGACCGAGGAATTTACGCGGATGCTGGCCTTCGCGAGCGCCAGCACGCGCGGGCTGGCACCGGGCGCGAAGTGATCCGGATTTCTTGGCGTGGCGTGATCTGACGCCACGCAGTGGAAACCTCGGACCGGCTTTTTTTCAGTCGAAGCGGATTGGCTTGTGCGGACGGAACGCCCGCCAGCCGGCGGCTACGAGTTGGCAGGCAGCCCGATTTGGCGCAACGCCTCGTAGGTCGCGACTCCCGCGGCCGTGCTCAGGTTGAGCGAGCGCAACGCGGGATTCGCGTGCGGGATGGTGACGCGATGCGCGTCAAGTTCCGCGTGCAACCAGTCCGGCGCGCCCGAGCCTTCGTTGCCGAAAACGAGGCCGTCGCCGTCGGCGAACTTCACTTCCCAAAACGTCCGCTCCGCCTTGGTCGTGAGCAGCCACAGCCGTCGCGGCGCGAGCGGGCTTGCGCGAAACGCCGCCCAGTCGGCGTGCTCGTGCACGTCGAGTTGCTTCCAATAGTCCATCCCCGCGCGGCGCAGGTTGCGGTCGTTGATCACGAAGCCGAGCGGGTGGATGAGGTGCAGGCGGGAGCGCGTGAGCGCGCACATGCGGCCGACGTTTCCCGTGTTCGGCGCGATCTCGGGTTGGAAGAGCACGACGTGGATCACGACGGCATCGTCCACGGGGTGCGGCGCGAATCAAGCGCGGGGCAACCTCGGACGGGGCGATTCAGCCCGGAGCGCAGAGCCGAGAGCTGGGAGCAAAACCAAGCGGGGACCTGCGCCAGCGCTCCTCCAAGTCCACGCCCACGCTCCGTGGATCGGGCTCTCAGCTTTCGGCTCTCGACTGCATGAATCCATCTGAGGCGGGACGCCTCAGCCACGACTCGGCGGCGGCGCTACGTGCGCACGCCTTTGGTCTCCTTGTCCACGTCGCGTTGCACGGCTTTCTTTTTCAGGTCGTCGCGGCGGTCGAAGAGTTTCTTGCCGGTGCAGAGCGCGACCTCGACCTTCACCAGCGCGTCCTTGAAATACATCCGTAGCGGCACGAGCGCGCGCGCGCCAGTGTCGAGGGCGACGCGGATTTTCTCGATGTGGCGACGGTGGAGCAGGAGCTTCCGGATGCGCTTGGCGTCGTGGTTGTGGATGTTGCCGAAGGCGTATTGCTCGATGTGCGCGTTGTAGAGCCAGATCTCGCCCTTTTCCACCCGGGCAAAAGCGTCGTTGATCTGCGCCTTGCCGGCGCGGATCGATTTCACCTCGGTGCCGCGCAACTGGATCCCGGCCTCGAAACGCTCATCGACCGAATAATCGCGGAGCGCCTTCGAGTTTCTAATCTCGGTGAAGCGTTCGGAAGATTTTTTTTGCGCGGCCATGGA
>JBEANZ010000434.1:0-13187 GCA_041165185.1 Verrucomicrobiota bacterium
AATGGCACGCGGCAACCGTAGGTCCGGCGATCAACTGGTCAACGTGGGCGTGCGCGATCGGTTCGCCGCCATCGGTCCGCCGGCCGTCGCTTGACGGCCGGTCACCGCCGGGCAACGTGCCTTCGCCATGACGAAACTCGCCGAACTTGAGGCTGCGGCGCTCCGGTTGCCCGATGCGGAGCGGCTCCATTTGGCCGACGCGCTGCTCGGCAGTTTGCCGCCGCCCCCGGCCGCCGCCGAACCCGATGAGATTCTCGCCGAGGCGCTGCGGCGCGACGCCGAAATCGAGTCGGGCCGGGTGAAGCCCCTCTCCGACGCGGCGTTTTGGGCCGGCGTGCGTCGCGCGCGGGAATGAGGCTGGAATACCATCCGGCGGTGCAGCGCGATTTCAACGCCGCGCTCGATTATTACGAAGGGAAAGGCGGCCGGCATCTGGCCGACCGATTTGAAGCCGAGTTTCGAAATTGCGTCGCCGCCATCGTGGCCGGGCCGAGGCAGTTTTCCTTTTTCTGGAAGAGCCCTGTTTTTCGCCGCGTGCGCCTCACGAATTTTCCCTACCTTGTCGTTTATCGGGAGAGACCGAACGCGGTCCGCATCACGCTCCTCAAACATGAACGCCGTCATCCGCGTTTCGGCCAATCTCGCTGGTAACGATTACGCCGGCCGACGCAGGAAGTCCCGCAGCTCCGCCGCCTTCTTCCCGCCGAAGCCGGGGACTTCGGCGATCTGTTCGACCGTCGCGACGCGGAGTTTTTCGATGCTTGAGAAATGCTCGAACAACGCCGCGCGCCGTTTCGGGCCGAGGCCGGGGAAATCGTCGAGCACGCTCTCGCGGATTTTTTTCGAGCGCAGGTCGGCGTTGTAGGTGTTCGCGAAGCGGTGGGCAGAGACGGCTCGTGCGCTACCGGCGACGCAAACGTTGGTCGTGCAAACGTTCAATCCGGCAGACGCGCACTTCGCACACGGCATCGTCGGCCCAATAGGCAATCGCGGTTGAGGCGAGGACGGCTACCTGAAGGTCGCGCCATGCGTCGTCTCGTTCGGTGTAGTCACCTGGGGTGTGCGGCGATCGCTCGACCCGCCGCATCCACGTCTCCACCTCGGCGACTTCGTCGTCAGTGGCGCGAAGCAGAAACTCCAGCGCCTTTCGGGCGAAGACCGCCTCGTAGGGAAGCATGGCCTCAGCGCTTTGGCATGAGGCCCGTCGCGCGGGCCTTCTTTACGTCGGTCCAGGAGAATTTTTCGCCTGCGTCCATTGCCTGCATCGTGGTGCTGAGCTGCCGCCGGCGCGCGGGCGAATTGCTGCCGCGCACCTTTGACACGAATTGCACCACAACCGCCTGCTGTTCGGGGGTCAGGCGGGCGATGGATTTCGAGATTTCCGCGACACTCATTTCGGAAAAAATGAGGCGACCGTCGGGCGAAATCAAGCTGGCCGACGAAGAAACGCCAACAGCTCCGCCGCCTTCTTCCCGCCGAAGCCGGGGACTTCGGCGATCTGTTCGACCGTCGCGGCGCGGAGTTTTTCGATGCTTGAGAAATGCTCGAACAACGCCGCGCGCCGCTTCGGGCCGAGGCCGGGGAAATCGTCCAGCACGCTCTCGCGGATTTTCTTCGAGCGCAGGTCGGCGTTGTAGGTGTTCGCGAAGCGGTGGGCTTCGTCGCGCAGGCGTTGGAGGAGTTGCAGCCCGGGATGCGTGAGCGGGAGATTCAGCGGCGCGCGTTCGTCGGGGAAGATGATCGTCTCGTGCTCCTTCGCGAGGCCGATGAGCGGCGGCGGCATCACGTCGAGGCCCACGAAGGATTTCAGCGCGGCGCCGATTTGCCCGCGGCCGCCGTCGATCACGACGAGGTCGGGGAACTGTTTCTGTTCCTCGACGAGCCGGCGGTAGCGGCGGCCGACGACTTCCTCCATCGCGCGAAAGTCGTCGTTGCCGACGAAGCTTTTGATTTGGAAGCGGCGGTAGTTGTCCTTGTCGGGGCGGCCGTCGGTGAAGCGCACCATCGAGGCGACGACAAACGTCCCCGAGATGTGCGAGATGTCGAAGCACTCGATCGCGCGCGGTGGGGCGGCGAGGTGGAGCGCGTGCTGGAGTTCGCGGAGCGTGTCCTCGACGCTCGCGCCGCCGGGGCGCGTGTGGTCGTGGCGCTCGAAGGTCCGCGTCTTGCGCAGGGTTTCCTCGAGCGCGAAGACGATGTCGCGCAGCTCGGCGGCTTTCTCGAATTCCTGTTTCGCGGCGGCGGCGAGCATCTCGGTGCGGAGCGTCTCGAGCCACTCGCGCGATTTGCCCTCGAGAAATTCGCACGCGGCCTCGACGCGCGCGCGGTAGACCTCGGCGGTGAGGATATTGACGGCGCCGTAGAGTTCCTCGCGCACGTCGTCGTAGAGTTGCCAGGTGCCGTCGGGGAGTTTCTTCGGCAGGGCGTCGCCGAGGAGGATGCCGAACTGCCGCCGCATCTGCGCGAGCGTGCGGCGCAGCAGGCCGCTGTGCGCGAACGGCCCGAAGTAGCGCGAGCGCTCCTCCTTCTTGATGCGCGTGAGCCGGAAGCGCGGCAGCTCTTCGCCGGGATCGACGCGCACGAGAAGGAAGCGTTTGTCGTCGGTGAAGTCGGTGTTGTAGCGCGGGCGCCACTGCTTGATCAGCTTGCCCTCGAGGAGCAGCGCCTCGGGCTCGCTCTTCACCTCGATGATGTCGAAGTCGGCGATCATCTCGATAAGCGCGCGGATTTTCGGCTGCGAGACGGCGCGCGCGCGGCCGCGTTGGAAATAGGACGAGACGCGCTTCTTCAACGCCTTCGCCTTGCCGACATAGATGATGCGGCCGAGCCGATCCTTCATCAGATACACGCCCGGTTTGTCGGAGAGGTGGCGCACCTTCTCCTTGAGATTAACCGGTTCCGTCGCTGGCATTCGCGGAGAATCCGCCTAACCTCCGCTCCCGCAAGAATGGTTTCTCCCCACAACACCACCGGCGACCGCGCCGCCGCGTCGCGCCCCGTCGCGCAACTGCGCTTCGAGCTCATCACGCTCGGCGACGAACTGCTCCTCGGGCTCACGGCCAACGGCCACCTCACCTTCATCGGCGCGCAGCTCGGCCGCCGCGGCGCGCTGCTCACGCGCAACGTCACGATCACCGACGAGGCCGACGCCATCGCCGCGCAGTTTCGCGAGAGTTGGGCGCGCGCCGACGTCGTCATCACCACCGGCGGCCTCGGCCCGACGTGCGACGATCGCACGCGCGACGCCATCGCGGAAGTGCTCGGGCAGAAGCTCGTGTTTGAGCCCGGCATCGCGAAGGCGATCGCGGATCGGTTTGCGTGCTTCGGGCGCAAGATGACCGACAACAACCTCAAGCAGGCCTACGTTTTCGAGCGCGGCGAAATCCTCCCGAACGCCAACGGCACCGCGCCCGGCCTCTGGGTCGAGCAGGACGGCCGCGTGCTCATCATGCTGCCTGGCCCGCCGAACGAGTTGCAACCGATGTGGCTCGATCAAGTCGTGCTGCGGCTCGCCGCGCGCGGGTTGCTGCTCGAGCGCGAGGCCTACGTGCAGTTGCGCACGGCGGGCGTCGGCGAGTCGGCGTTGGAAACGAAACTCCAGCCCATCTTCGACCGGCACGGCGACGCGCTGAGCGTGGCGTTTTGCGCGCACACCGGCGCGGTGGACTGCCGCGTGAGTTCGCCGAGCGGCCGACTGAGTTTTGCGCAGCTCGAGGAAATCGCCGCCGAATGCGCCGCACTCCTCGGCGAGGATTTCATCTGCTACGGGCACGACTCGCTCGCGCGCGTCTGCGCCGATCTGCTGCGCACGCAGGAGAAACGCCTCGCCATCGCCGAGGCCGCGACCGGCGGGCTGCTCGCGCAGGCGTTCACCGAGCTGTGCGGCGCGTGCAAGTTTTTCGCCGGTGGCGTCGTGAGCTGCACCAACGACACCAAGACCCAGCTCCTTGAGGTTCCCGAGTGCCTCCTCCTCCAACACAGCGCCGCGAGCGACGAGGCCGCCGTCGCGATGGCCACCGGCGCCGCCGAGAAACTCGGCGCCGAATACGCGCTCGCCGTCACGGGCTTCGCGGGCGACACGACCGGCCCCGGCGGCAGCCCGGTCGGCACGATGTTCATCGGCCTCTACACGCCGGCCGGCGTGTGGTCGAAAAAACTCAGTTACCCCGGCCCGCGCCCCACCGTGCGCGTGCGCGCCCTTAACGCCGCGCTCGACTGGCTCCGCCGCGAACTCCTCCGCATCCGCAGCGGCGCGACGACCCCCGAACGCCGCACCAGCGCGATGCGCTGAACCGCCGCCCCGGTGCACGCGCCGCCGCGTGCCCCTGCGCACTCGGGCTACTCGCAGCCGCGACTCCCGCCGCTCTGGCCCCTACGTGCTCCCACGCATCCAGAATCTCTCGCCACCCGCCCGTGGCGCTGCGGCACTCCCCGCCCAATGAATCCCCCGCCCGCCCCCATGCACCGCCCTGGTTCCAGCCCACCCCGCACCCTCACTGCCACTTTCCCTTTCACTTTCACTGGCCCTCTCCCCGTCGCCCTCGCCCTCCTCTTCGCCTCCACCGCCGCCCTCCGCGCCGCCGACCGCAGTTGGTCCGACCGCCCCTACCAACCCGACTGGGCGCAAAAGCCCAACCCCTCGATCCTCTCCGACGCCCAGTGGCGCGCCATCGGCGAATACCGTAGCAACCTCTACGAAGAGGAGGATCGCTGGCGCCAGAAACTCGGCGCCGAGCTCGACGCTGTGAAGGAACGCCAGCGCCTGGCCAGTGCCGCGAAAAACGCCGGGATCGCCGAGGGCAACCGCCAGGCCGCTGTCTTCCGGGAGAAATATGAAAAGCGCGACGCCGCCTTCCGCGCCGGCGACGAGCAGACGATCCTCACCGGCATCCGCGAGCACCTTGCCGACAAACGCACTTCGCCCGCCGGCGAACTCCCGCCGCTCTTCACCTTCTACACCGGCAAACTCGGCGCGGCGCTCCGCTCCATCAAGAATCCCTCCCTCGCCCTCCGCCCGTGGCAAGGCCTCTGGGCCACCACGCTCAGCGCGTTTCACGACGATATTCCCGACGTCTTTCTTTCCTCTGAAGATGTCCTCGGCGACAGCCCGCTCGCGTTGCAACACAGCCTCGCCGTCTTCTGCGCCGCGGCCGGTCACTCCCTCCCCGCCGACGCCACGGAACTCGCCGCCCAACGCCGCGAATTCGCCGCCGCCATTTCCGCCGCGATGCTCAACTCCCTCGCCGCCGCGCCGCCCGCCGCGCCCGGCGCCCCGTTCCCCCGCCTCCCCGTCGCCCTCGCCGCGCTCGCCCGCCGCGCGCACCGCAACAACCCCGACGTCGCCCCCAACCCCGCCGCCCTCGCGGTCATCGACCGCGCGCGCACGTCCCCCTCCACCGGCGAATTCGACCTCCACTTCGTCGTGCGCGCCGGCGCCGCGCCCACCCACGCCCCGCGCGCCGACCGCGCCGTCAACGCCATCGACCTCGAAGCCTTCCGCGCCCTCGCCGCGATCCAACTTTCCGGCCCCGGAAAAAACCTCGAACTTCTCCGCCGCCTCCGCCCCGACGGTCCCGCCCGCCCCGCCTGGCTCGACGACCGCCCGACCAACTCCGCCTTCAAATGGTGCGTCGACCTCCGCATCCGCCAGGATCAGGCCGACACCGCCCACTACTCGGCCAAGCTCCTCGCCGATTACGGCGTGCGCCCCCTACAGGAGATGCTCCGCCGCAACCTCGATCTCGTCGTCGCCCCGCCCGCGCCCGACACGCTCGAAAAACTCCGCCGCTGGTCCGCCACACTCGCCGCCTTTCGCCGCGACCCCGCCGCCCACGCCCTCCGCCTCCTCCTCGACTCCGGCGAAGGCTCCCCCGACTCCTACGTCGCCTACGACGATGCGCTCGCCATCCTCCCCCGGCTCGACGCCGAAAAATTCTCCGACCCCGACACCGCGCACCTCGAGCAACTCGCCCGCCGCCACCCGCACCTCCTCACCGCCCCCGCCCTCCGTATCACCGCCGCCTATCGGCTCCGCGCCCCCGGCCCAAATTCCGAACTCGCCGACTCCGACCGCACCGTCCTCACCACGCTCATTGGCGCGACCGCCGACCCCGCGCTCAACTCCACCCAACGCGCCCGCCGCCTCGAAATCCTCGGCGAACGCCTCGGCCAACACCGCGCCGCCGCCGACGGCCTTCTCGCCGAAGCCGCCGCCACCCCCACGCTCGACGACGCGTGCGCCTTCGCCGACCTCGCCCTGCGCTACCGCACCGCCGAACTCACCGCCGGCTCCGCCCTCTCGCCCGCGCGCGCCGAATCGCTCCTCGCCCAATTCCACCGCGAGATCGGCGACCTCGCCGGCGACAAGGCCCGCCACTTTTCCCGCTCCACTCCCAATCTGATCATCCCCTACACCATCGAAGCGCTCCGCCGCACCGGCACGCCGTTCACGCCGGCCGCCGCCGCGCCCGCCGAAAAATCCGCCCCGCTCGCCGCGCTCGCCGACTTTGCCCGCGCCGAATCCGCCGCCTCCTATCACCACAACGCCGGCCTCGAACTCCTCGGCCGCGAAGTCATCCGCACGCAAGCCGCCCCCGACGCCGTCGCCGCCCTCTTCGCCCGCGCCACCGCCAAACCCCTCTGGTGGGGCCCCAACGAATGGACCGCCGGCGACCCCGTCGACTTTGGCCGCTGGGAGCTGCGCCTCACCCGCCGCCTCCGCGCCGAAGCTCTCGCCGCCCACCTCCTCGCTCGTCGCACGCCCCTCGCCGCCAGCTCCGGCCAGACCGATCACGATCTCCGCTCGCTCCTCCACACGCTCGCCGACGACCGCCCCGTCCTCGACTGGCCACTCGCCGGCCGCGACCTCGCCGTCGGCGGCCTCGCCACCCGCGCGCTCCTCGACTTCGAGCGCGCGCATCCCGGCGCTCAACCCAACGAAAGCAATTTCCCCGCGTGGCTCGCGCGCGTCGACCAACTCCCCGCCGCCCTCCCGCCCGGGGAAATGATCGCCCTCCTCGCCACCGCCGCCGCCGGCGATCCCGGAAAAAATCTTCGCCCCTCCACCGCCGCCGCGTCCGCCCTCGCCGCCGCCGCCGAGCCCGCGCTCGCGAGCGAACCGGATTTCGCCGGCACCCGCGCCACGCGCGAACTCGCCCTCGAGTCCCTCGCGCGCCTCATCGGCCGCTTCCCGCCTGACGACACCTGGCCCGCCGGCCTCCCCGCCCTCCACCGCGCCGATTTTCTCCGCGCCCGCGTCCTCTGGGAACAATCCCGCGCCGCCGCCCCCGACGCCACGCCCGCCGACCGCGCCCGCCAACTCACCGGCCACGCGAAACTCCTCCTCGCCGCCGCAAAACTCGGCCCCCGCGCCGCCGCGCTCGCCTTCGCCGCCCGCGTCGATCCGAAAAACCCCGTCTTCCGCCAACTCTACCACGAACCCGATCCCGAGTTCGCCCCCGCCCTCCTCCGCGCCGCCTCGGAGACCGACGTCCCCGACCGCGCCAAACTCCTCGCCCGCCTCGAAGCCGGCGACTCGCCCGAAACGCCCACCCACTGGCTCGCCCTCCTCGCCGGCAAAAACTGGCCCGCGTCCCAGCCGTAGCCCCACGCCCCGCCGGATCGGAGACACTCCTGCCGCCGATCAACGCACCCCACCTTTTCCGTGTCCCCATGAAACCCCCGACTCCCGCCACTCGTTTCGCGTTTCTCCTCGCGCTCGTTCTCATCGGCACCGCTACCGCCGCCCGCGCCGCCACCGTCGATCAATACGGCAACATCCACCGCACCGACATCGACATGATCGCGAGCAACTATGAGAGCGCCCGGGCCCAGTGGGGCTCCCCCTACCAAGCGCCAAACGTCACGATCGATCGGGCGCTCATCGACCGTTACGAGAAATGGAAAAACGCCGACCGCGCCAAATTCGACGCCGAGATGGCCACGGTGCGTCAGCGCAACGAGGACGTCCTCGCGCGCCAGCGTGCGTCCCGCGCACGCGAGTCGGCGCAGGTCAGCGATGCCAACGCCCGCACCTCCGCCGCCGGCCGCCTCGCCGCTGCCTACACGGTGGCCAAGCTCTCCGGCGACGAGTCTGCCTGCGTCGCCGTTTCCCTCGCGATGCTCAACCGCCTGTCGTCCAAGGACGACTCCTGGTGGCCGGGGCTACCCAGCGATCCCTGCGATCCCCTGGTGTCGATCCGCACCGGCCGCGGCGCCGAACTCGGTTGGGTGTGGAGCGCCGCGCTCGGCTCGCTCCTCGGACTGGAGCGCATCGACTATATTGATCTCGGCGAATTCAACCGCCCCTCCCCCTCGCCGAGCGGCGCGATGAACCGTGCGCTCGGTTTTTTTCTCGAGGTCAACGCCACGCCCTTGGGCAAGGCCGCCACCACCGACGCCACCCGCGCGCATCGCGCGATCGCCGCCGACGCGCTGCACTCCCTCGCCACCGCCGGTGCCAACCGCGACGCATCGCTCGTCCTCGATCCGTCTGTCGCCGCGCTCGTCCGCCGGCTCCAGCGCGACGCCGCTCCGCTCGCGCTCTCGGCCGAGGCGGCGCAGCTCGTCGAGCGCACGCTCCGCGCCGGCGGCGGCAACGCCCTCGATCCGCACTGGATCAGGCTCGCCGGCCCGGCCCCCGCGCCCGGCGCCGGCACGTCGGCCGCGCCGCCCACACCAATCGATCCGCGCGCGTTGCCCGCGCTGGGACGTTCGCTCGTCCCCTCCGCTTCCCACCTGAACCGGTTTCTCCTCAGCCTCCGCGCCGACGCCGCCCCGCGCCCGCCATGGCTCGACGATCCGGCCACCGCGAAGACGTTTCGCGGGTTGGTCGAGGGCAACCTCGCCTCCCTCCGCACCCAGCTCGATCCGCAGGCCGACAGCTTCGAGCGCAACCTTCCCGACGCGGCCGGCCTGAACCTCAACCTCGTCCTCAATCCGCCCCCGCGCCTCGCCGAAAAACTCGCCGCGTGGGAAACTCATCTGGGCGAATTTAGCCGCGACCCGCGCGCCCTCGCCCCGCAGATCATCGTTGATGCGATGGAAGGCTCGGCCGAGGCGTTTCTCGTCCACGAACTCGCCTACCAACAAATCACCGGCGATTTTCCGCCCGCCGAAAAATCCTGGCCTGCCCTCGACCAGCTCGCCCGCCACCCGCGCGCCAGCTCGATGAAACCCGGCGAGCGCATCACCGCCGCCTGGGGCATGATCGCCCACCAAGGCGGACGCCCCTTTGCGCCCGCGGAGAAAAAGCTCCTCGAGAAACTCCTCGGCACGCGCCCCGACCCCGCGCTCACGGAACTCCAGCGCGTCAACCGTCTCTCCCTCCTCGCGCTCGCCGGCTACGACGCCGACCGCCTCCAAGCCGAGGCCATCGGTGCCGCGCGCGCCAAACTCAGCAGCCCGCACGCGGCCCAACTTTTTCAGATTGTTTACGGCACGCGCATCCCGCATCTCCTCGCGTTGAAGCAGCCCACCGCCGCCGAGATCGACGCCACGCTCCGCGAACTGCTCGACGACACCCGCGCCTACGAGGCGATCCACCACAAGGGCTTCCTTCCGCCCGAGCGCCACCACGCCGCCATCGCCGCCCTCATCGATCGCCGCCGCCAGCTCGACGGTCGCTATCCCGAGCACGAGCGCTCGAAAAAAATCGCGGACTTCCGCCTGCCCGCGCCGAACGCGCCCGACTTCGACGAAGGTCTTAAATGGCTCCACCGCGCCGCGTGGGATGAGATTCAAGAATCCTCTTTCAACCACGTCGGCCTCGACCGCCTAGCCCAAGTCCTCATCGCCAGCGGCGCGAGCAAAGAGGCGAGCTACGCCTACCAACACGTCCTCAACGCCCGCCACCCGCGCTGGTGGGCGTCCGCGCCAAACTTCGACAACTCCGCTCAAGGCAACTTTCCCGGCACCCGCCCCGACCCGCGCCTCCACCTCCGCATCGCGCTTCGCCAGCGCGCCGAAGAACTCGCCGCCACTCTCGTCCAAATGCGCCACGAGCCTGATCGCAAAAGCCTCAACCTCGAAGACGTCCGCCGCCTCGCGGTCGATTCCGCCGCGCGCCCGCCCGCGCCCGCCGCGCAACTCCTCGGCCGCGACCTCGCCCTCGGCGGCCTCGGCACGCGCGCGCTCCTCGAGTTGCTCGCGCGCCACCGCACCGCGGACGAGCTCACGGACTCGTCCTCCGCTCCGTTCACCGCATGGTTCGCCAGCCTCGCGCACCAGCCCGCCGCGCTCCCCGCCACCACCATCATCGATCGGCTCGCCGCCGTCGCCCTCAACGACGGCGTCGATCTCCCGTGCCGCCGCGCCGCCGCGCTCGGCCTCGCCGCCGCGACCGAGGCGGTGTTTCACGACGACGCCGATTCCATCGGCTCGCTCGCGTGGCGCCGCCACGCGCTCGCGCTCCTCGCCCGCCACGCCGACAAACTCCCCCTCGACACCGACGACTGGCCCGACGCGCTGAAACCCCACGCCGGAAAATTCCTCTCCGCGCGCGTCGCGTGGGAACTCTCGCGCCTCGACGCCCCCGCGCTCCCGCCCGCCGAACGCGCCGCGCCCCTCGTGAAAAACCTCGGCCCGCTCGCCGCCGCCCTCGCCTTTCTCGCGCGCACCGATCTCGCCGTGAACCCCGATCTTCCCAACTCGACCCCACGCCAAATCCTCCTCGAACCCGACTCGGCGTTTTCCCCCGCGCTCCTCCGCGCCGCGAGCGCGCTCCCCGATCAAGAGCCGCTCATTGCGCGCTACCTCGATTCGTCCGCACCCCGCGTCGCCTCCGATTGGCTCGTGCTCGCGGCGGGCCGCATCTGGCCCGCGTCCAAGCCGTAGGCTGGATTCTCAGCGGGTAGGTAGTTCCGGCTTCAGCCGGTCTGGAAAAGCGCCGGACCGGCTGACGCCGGAACTACGAACGAATACCTTCGCGGTCGCCGATCCGGAAATACTCCTGCCCGTTTTCCCTCCGATTCAAACCGCCGGAGAAAAATCTGTGGCTTCCTGAATCTGCGGGAGTCTTCTTCATGGTGGAAGCGGACCAACCCCGCGTCCGCGTCTCGCCGATGAAAACTCCCATTACCGCAGCACGGCCCTTCGTCGCCTTCGCCCTCGCGTTGGCTTGCGCGGTCGTCACGGCCGCCGCCGAAACCGCCAGCCAACCGCCGCCCGCGGCTCCCATCACAAAAGTCGGCCCGCCGCGCGGCACGCTCCTCATCGTCGGCGGCGGCGCGATGGGCCCGCTCTGGGACGTGTTTCTCGCACTCGCCGGCGGCAAGGACGCCCCCATCGTCGTCATCCCGACCGCCAGCGAAGGCGACCACCCCGACGACAAATCCGCCGCCGCCCTCCGCGCGCACGGCGCGACGCACGTCACGCAACTCCACACGCGCGACCGCGCGCTCGCCGACACCGCCGATTTCACCGCCCCGCTCCGCACCGCCCACTCCGTCTGGATCACCGGCGGACGCCAGTGGCGGCTCGCCGACGCCTACCTCGGCACGCGCGTGGAAAAAGAACTCCACGCCCTGCTCGCACGCGGCGGCGCCATCGGCGGCAGCTCCGCCGGCGCGACGATCCAGGGCAGCTACCTCGTGCGCGGCGCGCCCTCGGGCAACACGATCATGATGTCGCCCGGCCACGAGCAGGGCTTCGCATTTCTCCGCGACGCGACGATCGATCAGCACGTCGACACCCGCAAACGCGCCGAGGATCTGCGCCCGGTCCTGCGCGCGCACCCGACGCTGCTCGGCATCGCGCTCGACGAGGCGACCGCCCTCATCGTGACCGGCGACCGCTGCGAAGTCGCCGGCACCGGCGCCGCGCGTTTCTTCGCCACGCCCGACGCGCCGCCCGCCCTCCTGCGCGCCGGCGCCCGCTACGATCTCGCGGCGCGCGCGGTGGTGCCGTAGCGGCGGGCGTCCCTGCCCGCCGTAGTTTGTCGGCCGCGCGACTCGCGCCAGCCGCCGACTCAATTGACCCGGACTCGCCCCCGCAAAGTAGGGCAGGATCTCTGACCCGCCCTTTCGCGCGTTGCCCTTCCATAGCGCAGCCGGGTCAGGTTCCCGGCACGCGAAGCGGCGCTCGCCTAACCGCCGAGCAAATTCTTCAGCGCCGCGAGGTATTTTTCCTGCGTGCGGCTGATGACCTCGGCGGGCAGACGCGGGGCCGGCGGCTGCTGATCCCACTTGATCGCGACGAGGTGGTCGCGGACGAACTGCTTGTCGTAGCTCGGCGGCGAACAGTCCGGGCGATACTCGGCGGCGGGCCAGTAGCGCGAGGAGTCGGGCGTGAGCACCTCGTCGATCAGGAAGATATTTCCGGCGGCATCGGTGCCGAACTCAAACTTGGTGTCGGCGAGGATCATGCCGGCCTGTTTCGCGCGGTCGTGGCCGAATTGGTAGAGGGCGAGACTGAGCGACTTCACTTTCTCATAGAGCGCGGCGCCGATGATGGCGGCGCCCTGCGCGTCGTTGATCGGTTCGTCGTGCTGGCCTTTCGGGGCCTTCGTGGTCGGCGTGAAGATCGGCGCGGCGAGGCGGTCGGCCTGACGCAAGCCGGCGGGGAGCTTGATGCCGCAGACCTCGCCGGTTTTTTTGTAGGAACTCCAACCGCTGCCGATGAGGTAGCCGCGCGCGACGCACTCGATGGTGAGCGGTTTCAGTTTCCGCACGATCATGCTGCGGAGCTGGAGGTCGCGGTTGGAGATGCCGCGGCGCGCGAACTCGCCGGCTTGATCGGGGAGCAGGTGGTTTTGAATGAGGCCGCTGGTCTGCGCGAACCACCAGTTGCTCATCTGCGTGAGGATCGCGCCCTTGCCGGGGATGCCGTCGGGGAGGATCACGTCGAAGGCGGAGAGGCGGTCGGTCGCGGTGAGGAGCAGCGCGTCACCGAGATCGAAGATCTCGCGGACCTTGCCGGAGGCGAGGTGCGGAAAAGGAAGTCCGTCAATCGTGGTGACGGCGGAGGCAGGGAGGGCGGCGGCGATGGCGGCGAACGTCATGGGCCGAAATTTGCTCGGAAACCGGCCGGTTGGGAAAGTGTTTTCGCGCGTGGGCGCAACGACGGCCGGCAGGATGCACCGCCAATTCTCCGAGTGGGCTAAGTGATTGACTGGGCGGGGTGCAGACCGATTTGGCGGGACAACCGCGGAAAAACTTTCCAACGTTAGGCCATGACACCGTCCCAAGGCG
>JBEANZ010000435.1:0-3615 GCA_041165185.1 Verrucomicrobiota bacterium
ACGGCCCGCCCGGCTGCGGGAAAACGTTTCTCGCCCGCGCCACCGCCGGCGAGGTGCAGGCCGGTTTCCTCGCGGTCGGCATCAGCGACGTCCTCGACATGTGGATCGGCTCCAGCGAAAAAAATCTCCACGCCCTCTTCGAGCAGGCGCGCTCCCACAAGCCGTGCGTGCTGTTCTTCGACGAGGTCGACGCCCTCGGCGCCAACCGCACCGACATGCTCAAGAGCGGCGGCCGCCAAATCATCAACCAGTTCCTCTCCGAACTCGACGGCGTCTCGGCCTCGAACGACGGCGTGCTCATCCTCGCCGCGACCAACGCCCCCTGGCACCTCGACCCCGCGTTTCGGCGGCCGGGGCGCTTTGACCGCATCCTCTTCGTGCCGCCGCCCGACCTCACCGCGCGCGCCGCGATTCTGCGCCTGCTGCTCAAGGGCAAGCCCGTCGGCGAAATCGATTTCGAGGCCGTCGCGAAAAAAACCGACGGCTTCTCCGGCGCCGATCTCAAGGCCCTCGTCGATCTCGCGGTCGAGGAGAAACTCCGCGAGGCGATGCAAGCCGGCGCGCTCCGCCCGATCGCCGGGCGCGATTTGTTGGAGGCCGCGAAACGCCACAAGCCGACGGTGCGCGACTGGTTCGAGACCGCGCGCAACCACGCCCTCTACGCCAACCAAAGCGGCCTCTACGACGACATCCTCGCGTATCTGAAAATCACCAAGTGAGACCGGCCACGCCGAGCATTTCACCCGTAGGGCCGGCGCTTGCCGCCGTGCCGTCGCGCGGCGCACCTGAAAATCGCGACGGCAACTTCGGCGACGTGGGTTCGCGCTGGGCTGCCGCTCGCCGGCACGCCGTCGCAACTATCGCGTGCGTCCCGCGACGGCGCGCCGGCAAGCGGCGGCCCTACGGTCCAGAACGGGCTCGCCCCCATGATCGCGCCTCCGGGCGGTCGGCTCTCAACTCTCCGCTCTCCACTTCCCTCCACCCATGAGCGCCCACCTCGCCCGCGCCGAACTTCTCCTCGCGCAATCGCGCCCCGCCGACGCCGAACGCGAACTCCTCCAGGCCCTCGCCGCCGATCCGGAGAACCCCGTCGTCTTCACCCTCCTCGCCCTCAGCCAGAGCGACCAGCGCAAGAACACCGAGGCCTTCGCCGCCGCCACGCGCGCCGTCGGCCTCGCGCCCGACTGGCCCCACGCCCACTACGTCCACGCCCGCGTGCTGCACCACTCCGACCGCGACGCCGAGGCCGAGATCGCCATCGCCGAGGCCATCCGCCTCGACCCGCTCGACGCCGATCATTTCGCGCTGCGCGCCGCGATCACGCTCGCGCGGCGCGACTGGCCCGGCGCCCTCGCCGCCGCCGAGGAGGCGCTCGCGCTCCACCCGGAGCACGTCGGCGCCGCCAACCTCCGCGCGATGGCGCTCGTGCGCCTCGGTCGCAAGACGGAGGCCGCCGCGACGGTGGACTTCGCGCTCCACCGCGCGCCCGACAACGCGTTTTCCCACGCCAACCAGGGCTGGAACCGCCTGCACCAAAACGACCCGAAAAAAGCGCAGGAGCATTTCCGCGAAGCGCTGCGGCTGGAGCCCGACCTCGCCTACGCGCGCGAGGGGATGCTCGAGGCCCTCAAGGCTCGCAACCCGATCTACCGCGCGATGCTGGCGTATTTCCTGTGGCTCGGGCGGCAGAGCGCGCGGTTTCAGTGGGCGTTTATCATCGGCGCGTTTTTCGGCCGCCGCGCAATCGATGCGCTCGCGAAGCAGTGGCCCGCGCTCAACTGGCTGTGGTGGCCGCTGCTCGCGGCGTTCTACGTGTTCGTGTATCTCTCGTGGACGGCCGGGCCGATGTTCAACCTGCTCCTCCTCTTCGATCGGTTCGGCCGCCACGTGCTCAGCCGGGACGAGCGGCGCGGGGCGCTGGCGTTCGGCGTCGTGCTCGGCGGCGCGCTCGCGGGCGTCGTGGCGTGGCTGGGCTTCGGCCGCGAGGAGGGGTTCTTCGCCACGGTCACGCTCGCGGCGCTTTCGATCTGCGTGGCGGCGACGTTTGGCCGCCACGGCAAACACCGCGCTATCCTCGGCGGGGCGACGGCCGTGCTCGCGTTGATCGCGGGGGCGGCGGCGCTGATGCTGTGGAATGGTGATCAGGCCGGCGTCGGCGCGATGACGGCGTTCGTCTTCGGCTTCGTCGGTTTCCAACTCCTCGCCAACGTGCTCGCGACGAAGTGAGCGGAATGGCGTCGCGCGGGGCCGCTCCGGCCGCCGGGGACGGCGGGCCGCGCTACTGCGGTGCGCGGGCGCGGAAGCGGTGGAGGGCGGCTTCGAGGTCGGGGAGTTGGAGGGGTTTCGTGAGGTAGTCGTCGGCGCCGGCGGCGAGGGTGCGTTCGCGTTGTTCGGGGCGGGCGTCGGCGGTGAGGGCGGCGATCCAGATTTTTTGGTGGCGGGGGCCGGCCGCGCCGGAGCGGAGGTGTTCGATCACGCCGTGGCCGTCGAGCACGGGCATGTGGAGGTCGAGGAGGAGGAGATCGAAGGCGGGGTCGGCCGCGAGGGTGGCGAGGGCCA
Source organism: Verrucomicrobiota bacterium (assembly GCA_041165185.1). Taxonomy (GTDB): domain Bacteria; phylum Verrucomicrobiota; class Verrucomicrobiia; order Opitutales; family Opitutaceae; genus JBEANZ01. Next base: position 2,560 of record JBEANZ010000435.1, read on the forward strand.
CGCGGCCGTTTTCGGCGGTGCGCCAGGCGCAGCCGAGGCGGGCGAGGGTCTTCTCCATGAGGCGTTGGTTGACGGGGTTGTCGTCGACGAGGAGCACACGGAGGCCGAGGTGGGTGGCGCCGGGTCCGGGGCGGGGAGCGACGGGGCGGACGCCGGTGAGCAGGCCGAAGAGGGCGCCGTGGTGGACGGGGGTGTTGACGAGGCGGTGGAAGTGGGGGCGGAGGGCGGTGCGGAGTTCGCCGGGGAGCGCGAGGGGGACGAGGGCGAGGGCGCGGGCGGCGGGGAAGGCGGGCGGCGCGAGGGGGGTGGCCGCGAGCTGACGAGCCTCGGTGGTGCCGAGGGCGACGAGGGCAAGGTCGCAGGCGGTGGGGCGGAGTTCGGCGGCGGTGGCGAGCGGGATCACCTGGGCGCGCCATTGCTCAAGGAGGGCGGTGAGTTCGCGGCGGAGGGGGTCGGGGGCGCCGACGAGGGCGATGCGTTGCCCGCCGAGATCGGGCGGGGGCGGGGCGGGGAGCGAGACGGGAGCGGGGAGGGCGAGTGTGAACACGGAGCCGCGGCCGGGCTCGCTGTCGAGGCGCACGGCGCCGCCGAGGTGGTGGGCGAGGTGGCGGCAGATGGCGAGGCCGAGGCCGGCGCCGCCGTGTTGGCGCGTGGAGGTGGCGTCGAGTTGGGTAAAGGGGCGGAAGATTTTTTCCCGGTCGGCGGCGGCGATGCCGGGCCCGGTGTCGCGCACGGAGAACTCGAGCGCGACGTGGCCGGCCGGCGCGGGCGTGGCGGCGAGGGCGAGGCGCAACTCGATCTCGCCGGCGGGGGTGAACTTGACGGCGTTGTTGACGAGGTTGACGAGGATCTGGCGGAGGCGGACGGCGTCGATGACGACGGCGGCGGGCACGTCGGGGGCGCAGTGGTGGAGGAGGGCGAGTTTTTTCTCCTCGGCGCGGGGGGCGAAGAGGTCGAGGGCTTCCTCGACGCAGGCGCGGGGGTCGGTGGGTTGGGGATCGAGCGCGAGGGTGCCGGACTCGATGCGGGCGAAGTCGAGGATGTCGTTGGTGAGGG
>JBEANZ010000436.1:0-5406 GCA_041165185.1 Verrucomicrobiota bacterium
GACCACACGAGGGCGTGGATGCCGTTGGCGTAAACGAGCTCCTTCTGCGCGAGAAAATCGTCCGTGTCCCAGAGCGTGATGCCGCCGTAGCACGCCGCCGCGAGGCAACCGCCGGCGCGCGGCGCGGCGAGCGCGGTGAGTGTTTTCGCGGCGGGCTTGAACGTGTGCGCGAGCGCCCCGTCGGCGCGGACGGCGAAAAGATTTTTCCCGGCGGCGGCGAAGAGCCGCGGCGCCGCGCCGCCCTCGGCACGGTCGGGATGCGGCGGGGACGCGCTTGCGCCGGACTCACCGGTCGGGAGACCCGTGCCACCGCGGACCCACGTCAGGTGCTCGACCCACTCGCGCCCGAGCGCGGTGGACGCGGTGTGCTGGCCGGCGAGCGTATCCCAGAATTTCACGGCACCGTCCTGGCCGCCGGTGGCGAGACAGAGCGTGGGGCCGGCCACAGCGAGTTGAGCGGCGGAAACCGGCGCCCACGCGAGGCAGTTGGTGCCGTGGTCGTGCCCCGGCAGCTCGTGCCGCCGCGCGCCGTCGCCAGCGGCGAACAACGCCACCGGCCCCGCCGCGCTCGCGGCGGCAAGCGTCGCGCCGTCGGGCGACCACGCGAGATCGATCGCGTAGTCGTCGAGTTGGGCGGCCCAGTGCTTGGTGAGTTGCATCCGGCGCGAAGTTGCGCGGCGCGCCCGCGGCCCGCAAGGCGCGAGCGCGGAGTCATGCCCGAGGCGTCCCGCCTCAGTTCGGCAGGCCGTCGTGGTGCCCGCTCAATTCGCGACGCGAGCGTTCACCGCTTTCGCCCGTTCCACGAGGCCGGACGCCTCGTCCACGACGAGAGGGCGCGGTCAACGCCAGCGCGGCTCGATCTGCTGCGCGCTCCACTTTTCCCAGCGCGCGGCGAGTTCGGCGACGCGGGCGGGGTCGCGGGCGGCGAGGTTTTCTTTTTCGGAAACGTCGTGCGCGAGATCGTAGAGTTCCCAGGTGCCCGCGGCGTCGTGGATGAGTTTCCACTCGCCGGCGCGGAGGGCGTTTTTCCGGCCGACGCGCCAGTGCAGCGTGTCGTGCGGCGCCGCGGTCGTCTCACCGTGCAGGAGCGGGAGGAGGCTGGCGCCGTCGAGCGGCGCGTTGTTGGCGGGCGCGGTGACGCCCGCCGCGGCGAGCGCGGTCGCGGTGAGATCGAAGGACATCACGGGCTGCGCGAGCGTCTGCGCGGCGGCGACGCGGCCGGGCCACGACACGATCATCGGGACGCGGATGCCGCCTTCGTAGAGCGCGCCTTTTTCGCCGCGGAGCGGGGCGTTGGAGGAGGTGAGCTCGCGGGTGGGGCCGCCGTTGTCGCTGAGAAAAACGAGGAGCGTTTTTTCGGCGTGGCCTTGCGCGCGGAGCTGCGCGACGAGGCGGCCGACGCTGTCGTCGAGGTGCGCGAGCAGCGCGGCGAAGTTGCGGCGGTGGACGTCGGGGATGTGCGCGAACTTCGCCATGTAGGCGTCGGCGCCCTGCATGGGGCTGTGGACGGCGTTGTAGGCGAGGGTGAGGAACCACGGCTGCGTGCGGTGGCGCGTGATGAAGTCGCAGGCCTCGCGCGTGAAGACGTCGGTGAGGTTGGCGCGCTCGTCGACGGGCTGGCTGCTGCGGAGGATGGGGTTGTCGGCGTCGTAGTCGGGCTCGTGGTTGTTGAGGTGCGTGCTCCAGACGATCCGGCCGTCGGGCGAGGTCCAGCGGCCCTTGCCGCCGTCGGGGAGCGCGCGGCGGCGCAGCCACGACGTGACGCCCTCCCACGGTGGCGGCACGTAGGTGTGGCCCTCGTGGAGGAAACCGAAAAACTCATCGAAGCCGCGACGCTGCGGATGGAATTCCGCCGTGCCGCCGAGGTGCCACTTGCCGACGAGCGCGGTGGCGTAGCCGGCGTCGCGGAGTCGATCGGCGATGGTCTTTTCACCGACGGGGAGACCGATGCCGGGCGCGGCGTTTTTTGCGCCGATGGGATTAAACTCAAAACCGAAACGCGTCTGGTAACGCCCCGTCATGAGCGCCGCGCGCGAAGCCGCACAGAACGGCGCGGTCACGTAGCCATTCGTGAAACGCACACCCGAGGCGGCGAGCGCGTCGAGATGCGGCGTGGGGATGTCGCGCACGGCGGCGGACGCGGCTGCGGACGCGGCGGCATTGGCGGAAGTGAAGGCGGCGAGTTCGCCGTAGCCGAGATCGTCGGCGATGAGGAATAGGATGTTGGGGCGGGCGGGCTCGGCGGCGATGAGTGGCGCGCAGAGGGCGCACCCGAGCAGGACGGCGCGCGTGGGGAAGATCAAAATGAGTGGCGACATCGACTGTGAGGGGAGGAAGCGGAGCAAGAGCAGGGCGGGGAAATCAGCGCTTGGCAAACGCGGGGGCGCGGGTGCGGCGCCGGCGCGCGGGCGCTCGCCGCTCCCGGGTGGAGAAACTTCCGCGCGGCAGCACCGATGCGAAAATGCGTTTTGCATCCCGAGCGATGGCCGCGCTTTCTTCCGGCACCCCTGCCATGAAAACCTCTCGCCGTCCGTTTCCGCCTCGTCGTTTCCCGTGGATGGGCCGTGCGCCCCGCGGTTCTGTTTTCGCGCTGCTCGGCGCGTTGCTCGCCGGCGTTTTGGGCGCCGCGCGCGCGAGCGCCGCGCCGCCGCCGAACATCCTCTTCGCCATCGCCGACGACTGGGGCGCGCACGCCGGCGCCTACGGCACGAAGTGGGTGCAGACGCCGCACTTCGATCGCGTTGCGCGCGATGGCCTGCTCTTCAAGCACGCCTACACGCCCAACGCCAAATGCGCTCCGTCGCGCGCGTGTATCCTCACCGGCCGCAACTCGTGGCAGCTCGAGGAGGCGGCGAACCACATCTGCTACTTCCCGGCGAAATTCAAGGGCTGGGGCGAGGCGCTCGCCGAGCAGGGCTGGTTCGTCGGCCACACGATGAAAGGCTGGGGGCCCGGCGTCGCCAAAAACGCCGCCGGCCAGCCGCGCCTCATGACCGGCCTCGCCTTCAACGAACACAAGGCCAAGCCGCCCACCCCCGAGATCAGCAACAACGATTACGCGGCGAACTTCGACGCGTTTCTCGACGCCGCGAAGCCCGGCCAGCCGTGGGCGTTTTGGTATGGCGCCATCGAGCCGCACCGCGGTTATGAGTTCGGCAGCGGCGTCGCCAAGGGCGGGAAAAAACTCAGCGACGTCGATCGCGTGCCCGGCTACTGGCCCGACAACGACACCGTGCGTCACGACCTCCTCGACTACGCGTTTGAGGTCGAGCACTTCGACCGCCACCTCGGCCGCATGCTCGCCGCGCTCGAGAGACGCGGCCTCCTCGCCAACACCCTCGTCGTCGTCACCAGCGATCACGGGATGCCGTTTCCGCGCGGCAAGGGCAGCGCCTACGAGGCGTCGAACCACGTGCCGTTCGCCGCGATGTGGCCCGCCGGCATCGCCGCGCCCGGCCGCACGATCGAGGACATGATCTCGTTCATCGATCTCGCGCCGACGTTCGTCGAGGTCGCGCAGCTCACGTGGGCGCAGACCGGCATGGCGCCGTCGCCAGGCCGCAGCCTGACGGAAATTTTCCGCGCCCCGCGCGGCGGGCAGGTCAACCCCGCGCGCGATCACGTGCTCATCGGCATGGAGCGCCACGATATCGGCCGCCCCGGCGACGTCGGTTATCCGATTCGCGGCATCGTGAAAAACGACGCGCTCTACCTCGAAAACTTCGAGCCCTCGCGCTGGCCCGCGTGCAATCCCGAGACGGGCTACCTCAACGTCGACGCCGGCGCGACAAAGACGTTCATCCTCGCCGAGCATCGCAAGAATCCCGCCGACCTCCCGTGGGCGCTCTGTTTCGGCAAGCGCCCCGCCGCGGAACTCTACGACCTCCGCGCCGATCCCGATTGCATGCGCAATCTCGCGCTCGCACCCGCGTCGCCCACTGCCGCCGCGCAACGCGCCGCGCTCCGCACTCAGCTCCACGCCGAGCTGACCGCACAGGAGGACCCGCGGATGTTCGGCCGCGGCGCGGTGTTCGACAACTATCTGCACGCCCAACCCGGCAACGTCGGCTTCTACGAGCGTTTCATGAGAGGCGAAATCAAACAGAAGCCCAACTGGTTGAGCGCCTCCGACTTCGAGCCGAAGCCGCTCGACTGAGCGCTCGCGGCCAACTCCCTCGCACCGCGCCGCCCACGCCACTCCCGGCCTCCCGCCCACACCCGCACACGCCCCCACACCGGCTCACCCGTTCCCGCCCTCCCCACCCATGAAGAAAAAATCCGTCTTCCTCGCCGAGCACACCAACCTCGAAGTCGAGGCGTTTCTCCGCACTCGCCACACGCTCTACATCCCCGTCGGCGCGATGGAGCAACACGGCCCGCACGCGCCCATCGGCACGGACATTTTTCTCCCGCAGGAAATCGCCCGCCGCGTCGCCACCCGCACGGGCGACGCCCTCGTCGCGCCGCCGCTCGCCTACACGCTCTCCTACCCGCACCGCGGCTTCACCAGCGAGTTCAGCCTGAGCATCGAGACGTTCATGGCCGTCGTCCGCGACCTCGCGCTCTCGTTCGGCCGCGCCGGCTTCAAGCGCATCGTTTTTCTCAACGGCCACTACGACAACACCTACGCCCTCGCCTACGCCTGCGCGCAGATCGCCGAGCAACTCCCCGCCGGCGCGAAGGCGTTTCCCTTCAACTACTGGGATGGCCTCACCGCCGAGCAGGCCGCCGCCCTCACGCAAGGCGGCCGCGACTTGCACGCCGGCGGCGGCGAAACCTCGATGCTCCTCGCGATCGACCCCGCGCTCGTCGACATGGCGCTCGCCAACACCGAATTCCTCAACTTCCCCGACACGATCACGAAGTCGCCCGCGCTGCACACCGCGTTTTTCTTCTCGTCACCGGGCAGCGTTTTCCGCGCGACGAAAAGCGGCACCTGGGGCGACGCGACAAAAGCCACCGCCGCGCAAGGCGAACGGTTCCTCGAATGGGGCGTCGCCTCCGTCATCAACCTCCTGAGCGACCTCGAAAAAACCTACGCGCAGCTCAACGTGCGCTAGCGCGACGGCGCCGAGGTTTCGCACCGTCGTAGCGGCGAACGCCAGCGAGCCGAACTCACACCCGGCGTGGCCGCCCCCTGGTAGCTGCGAGCGTGAGCGAGTGGAAATTCGCCCACGCCCTCACGCGCCAACACGCCCTCCCGTGCGCATGCCCGCAGCGTGGGCCGCGCGCCGGCGCCCTCCTCGCCATCGCATGTTCTTCGCTGTTTCCAGTGGGTCGAACGCAGCCCGGTCGGAAGCCCCGACGGGGCGATAGTCGATAGCCCAGGGCAACGCCCCACTGCCATTGAATGAAGGATTCCGGGGGGCGCCGGTTCTGGCGGCTGGGACGGTTTGCACACCGGAG
>JBEANZ010000437.1:0-6551 GCA_041165185.1 Verrucomicrobiota bacterium
GACCGTCGTCACGATGGATGGCCGCTCCCGCGCGCTCATCTACGTGGCCGACATCACCGCGCGCAAACACACCGAGCGCGCGCTGTTTGAGCGCGAACGCCTGCTCAGCTCCATCAACGCGAGCCTCGTGGGGAGCTTTGTCTTTCGCGTCGAGTTTCCGCCGTCCGGCACGTTGCGCGCCTCCTACCTGAGCCCCAACATCGAGGAACTCACCGGCCATCCCGTCGCGGCCTACTTCGCCGACGAGCGGCTGTTCTACACGCTCGTGCTGCCGGAGGACTTGCCGCGGTTGAAGGAGGAGACGCTCCGCTCGATCACCTCGGGTGCGCCGCTTGAGGTGGAAATCCGGCTGCGCCACGCGCGCGACGGCGGCGTGCGCTGGCTGCGTTTCTCCGGCCGCAACGTCGAACTCCGCGCCGACGGCACCGTCGTCCGCGAGGGCAGCGTCACCGACATCACCGGGCCGAAGTCCGCCGCCGCCGAACTCGAACTCGCGCGCCACCGTCTCGAGCTGGCCTTGCGCGCCTCGCGCACCTGCACGTGGGACCTCGACGCCGGCTCCGCGCGCATCGTGCTCGATCCCGCGTGGGCGACGCTCCGCGGCTTCCCCGCGCAACCGACGGATACGACCTCGCGCCAACTGCTCCTCACCACCCATCCCGCGGATCGAGCCAACGTGATCGAGGCGGCGCGCCGCGCGATCCTCGGCGGCGCGGAGGACTACCGTGTCGAACACCGCGTGCTCACCGCCGCCGGCGATTGGATTTGGATCCTCAGCCAGGGCCGCGTGATCGCGCGCGACCGCGCCGGCCGCGCGCTCCGGCTCGTCGGCACCAATACCGACATCACCGCGCGCATCGCCGCCGAGACCGAGCTGCGCGCGGAGGCGGAGTTTCTCTCCGCGCTCCACGCCACCGCGCTCGACCTGCTCGCCCACCGCGAACTCCCCGTGTTGCTCCAGGCCCTCGTCGCCCGCGCCGGCGCCTTGCTCGCGGCACCGCTGGTCACGCTCCTGTTGCGCGAAGGCGACGGGCTCGTCCTGCGCGCCGCGGTCGGCGAGATCGGGGGCTTCGCGCTCGGGGATCGCGTCGGCCCGACGGAGAGCCCGGCGCTGTGGCGCGCGATCACGCTCGGCGCGCCCGTCACGCTCGATCACGACGACGCCTTCTCGCGCCCGCCCGGCTTCGCCGCACCGCCGCAATCGCGCGGCGCGCTCTACCTCCCCATCATGCGCGGCGCGGAGGCGCTTGGCGTCATCGGGCTCGTGCGCCTCGACGCGCGGCGGCCGTTTACACCGCGCGACATCGACCGCGGCGTGATGCTCGCGGGCCAGGCCGCCCTCGTGCTCGACAACGCCACGCTCTACGCCGACGCCCTCCGCGTCGCCGAGTCGCGCCATGCCGCGCTGCGCGAGAGCGAACGCCGCATGGCGCTCGCCGTCGAGACGGCCGGCGTCGGGCTGTGGATTCTCAATCTCGCCACCGGCGAAGTCTGGCAGTCCGACCGCTGGCGGGAGAATTTTGGTTTCGCCGCCGACGAACCAATCACCGATGCGGTGCTCTTTGCCCGCATCCACCCCGAGGATCGGGTCGCCTTTGCCCGCCAGCGCAGCCGCCTCTTCGAGCAGGGCGAAATCTTCGACATCGAATACCGTCTCCTTCTCCCCGACGGCGAGACGCGCTGGATCGCCGCGCGCGCCGTCGCGGATCCTGGGCCCGACGGGCGGCCCGCGCTCGTGCGTGGCGTCTCGTATGACATCACGCGCCGGCGCTCCGCCGAACTCGACGTGCTCCAGCACCGTGCCGAACTCTCCCACCTCGCGCGCGTCAATACCCTCGGCGAACTCTCCGGCTCCCTCGCGCACGAGCTCAACCAGCCCCTCGGCATCATCCTCGCCAACGCCCAGGCCGCCCAGCGCCTGCTCGCGCGCCAGCCCCCCGACCTCGCGGAGATCCGCGACATCCTGGGCGACATCGTCCGCGAGGATCAGCGCGCCGGCCAGGTCATCCAACGCCTCCGCCTCCTCTTGAAACAGGGCGAGACGCGCCTGCGGCCCCTCGCGCTCAACAAGGTCGTCCAGGACGTCCTCCACCTCGCGCGCAGCGATTTGATCGCGCGGCGCGTGACAGTCCGTCTGCACCTCGCCGACGCGTTGCCCGCCATCGAGGGCGACGAGGTGCAGCTCCAGCAGGTGTTGCTCAACCTCCTGCTCAACGCCGGCGATGCGATGGAGCAAAACGCCCCCGCCGATCGCGACCTCCACATCGTCACCGCCGTCCGCGGCGCGCACGTGCGCTTGAGCCTGCGCGACGTCGGCTGCGGCCTTCCGCCCGGCGATCCCGAGCAGGTGTTCCGACCGTTCTTCACGACGAAGGCCCACGGCCTCGGGCTCGGCCTCGGCATCTGCCGCACGATTGTCACCGCTGCGAGCGGCCGCCTCTGGGCCGAGCCCAACTTGGATCGCGGCACCACGTTTCACGTCGAACTCCCCGCCACTCCCGCTGCATGAACGCTTCCCCCGGCACCGTTTACCTGCTCGACGACGATCCCGGCATCGTCAAGGCGCTCTCGCGGCTGCTGCGCACGGAGGGCTTCGAGGCGCGCGGCTACACGGAGCCGGCGGCGCTGCTCGCGGAGTTTTGCGCCGACGAACTCAACTGCCTCCTCCTCGATCTCTCGATGCCCGGCATGGGCGGGCTCGAGTTCCAGGCGTTGCTCGCCCAGCGCGGCCTGCGCGTGCCGATCGTGTTTCTCACCGGTAGCGGCGATATCCCGACGAGCGTCCGCGCGATCAAGGCCGGCGCGGTGGATTTCATGACGAAGCCGGTCGGGGCGGAGGATTTGTTCCGCGCCGTGCGCCTCGCGCTTGCGCACGCCGCCGAGCATCGCCGCGCCATCACGGACACCGCCGCACTCGCCGCGCGCTTCGCCACGCTCACGCCGCGCGAGCAGGACGTGTTTCGCCATGTCGTAGCCGGCAAACTCAACAAGCAAATCGCCGCCGACCTCGGCACCGGCGAGCAAAACATCAAGATCCACCGCGGCCGCGTGATGGTGAAACTCGGCGTCGTCTCCGTCGCCGATCTCGTGCGCGCGGCCGAGCGCCTCGGCGTGGCGCCAGCCGCCGCTGATCCGCGGGATTCCGTTTAACCTAGGTCTAATGGACCGGCCGGCCCCGATGCGATAAGCTCCGGGGAATGACCGAGCCGACCACCACGATTGGAATCCTTGACGACGAACCGCAGATGCGGGTCGCCGTCACGCGATTGCTCAAATCGCACGGGCTCGCGGTCGTCTCCTTCGCCACCGCCGAGGAACTGCTCGCGGCCGTCTGCTCCCGGACCCCTTGGATCGACTGCCTCGTGCTCGACCTGCACATGCCGGGCCTGACCGGCTTCGATGTGCTCGCCGCGCTCGCGGCCATCAAGTCGCCGCTGCCCGTCATCGTGTTCACCGGCCACGACGAGGCCGGCACCGCCGCGCGCGTCGCGACGCTCGGCGCGGTGGATTATTTCCAGAAACCCGTCGACGAGACGACGCTGCTCTCCGCCATCGCCCGCGCCACCACGTGGACCGCCGCCTGATTTTCTCCCACTCCTCCCCGCCATGTCCACCCGCCCTCCCGCCACCATCCTCGCGATCGACGACAGCCTCACGATCCGCAAACTCGTGGACCTCATCCTCAAGGGCGCCGGCTACAACGTCATCCTCGCCGACAAGGGCGTCGCCGGCCTCAAGCTCGCGCAGGAGCACAAGCCCGACCTCATCCTCCTCGACTACGTGCTCCCTGATTTGCCGAGCACGGAAATCTGCAAGCAGCTCCTCGCCGATCCCGCCACCGCCTCGATCCCGATCCTGCTCATCAGCACCAACGGCGCGGCGATCCGCCAGCTCTACACCGACAGCCGCAACGTGAAGGATTACCTCACCAAGCCGTTTCAGGCGAAGGTGCTTCAGTCCGTCATCGCCCACCTGCTCTCGCGCCGCGCGGTCGTCGAAAACAGCCTCGCCGACGTCGAGCCCGTCTCGCCGCGCAATCCCACCGGCACGCAGGCCCCGCTCGCCGCCGAGGCCGGCGCCACGCCCGCCGGTTCGCTGCCCGCGTCCGCCGCCAATCCCTCGCTCACCTCGCCCGGTTTCGGCCCGCCGCCGCCCGCGCCGCGCTCGACCAACACCCGCGCCGGCGCCGGCCATGCCGCCGCCGCGACGAACGACGCCAACGCCTACCTCCGCAACATTCTCAACACCCGCTTCCGCGTCCTCGCGCGGATGATCCCGGACCTTGAGACGCGCCGCGGCACTCTCGCCCCCGAGACGTATTACCTGCCGTTCCTCCTGCGCAACGAGGTCATCGCCGACATCGCCGCCGAGCTCGGCCGCTCGCAGTTTGCCGCCGAGGCCGGCGAGCCGCTCCTCACCGGCACCGCCGACTGGATGGCGATCGACGCCACGCTCCTCCACCTCGGCCGCGCCAACGCCTCGGGCGTGTTCTGCCTGCGGCTGCCGAACGAGAACATCGATGTCACCTTACGCGGCGGCGAGGTCGTCTCCATCACCTCCGATCAGCCGAAGCTCTACTGCGCTGGCGCCGCGCTGAATTTCCGCGCGCTCCCCGCGCAGGCGATCGCGGCCGCCGTCGCCGCGCAGTCGCGCTCCAAAACCCCGTTCTTCATTTCGCTGCACCGCAGCGGCGTGCTCCGCGATCCGTCGGCCGTGCTCTCGCTCCTCCGCCAGCAGGGCGCGCGTGCGCTCCACCGCGCGATCACCACGCCGGGCGTGCGCTACGCGTTCATCGCCCGCGACAACTCGCCCGATCCGGGCTCGTTCGCCCTCGGCTTCTCGCCGCGTCAGGCCGTCCTCGAAGCCCTTCGCTTCGTCGATGACTGGCTCGAGATCGAGAGCACCACCGGCTCCATCGAGACCGTGTTTCGTCTCGCGCCCGGCGCCGAGATCATGCTCGGCGAACTCAACCTCACCGACGACGAACGCCTGATCGCCACGCACAGCGACGGCCGGCGTTCGCTCCAGGATGTCGCCGCCGCCGCCGGCCTCGGCATCTACGAGACCTGCGCCGCCGTTTACCGCCTCCTGCGCCTCCAGCTCGTCGCGGTCGAGACCGCGGTCGCGCCCGTCGCCGACACGTCCGTGCAGGATTTCCTGAGCGAGACCGCCCCGGCCGACGAGTGGGCGGCGCCGTTTCCCACGACGCACTCGCGCCCCGCCTTTTCCATTCAACCGCAACCTAAACCCGTCAGCTCCCCCACACCATGGCCAAAGTTCTAATCGTCGATGATTCACCGACCCAGATCGCGTTGATGCGCGCTTCCGTCGCGGAAGCCGGTCACGTCACCGTGAGCGCTTCCGATGGCGAATCCGCCCTCAAGCTCGCCGCCACCGAGAAGCCCAACCTCATCCTCCTCGATGTCGTGATGCCGATCATGGACGGGTTTCAGGTTTGCCGGAAACTCCGCAAGCTCCCCGAGTGCGCCGCCACGCCGATCATCCTGATCTCCACCAAGGGGCAGGACACCGATAAGTTCTGGGGCATGAAACAGGGCGCCACCGAATACGTGGTGAAGCCCTTCGATCAAAAGTCGCTCGCCGATCTCATCCGCCGCCACGTGCGCTGAGCGCCCGCCGCCCATGACCGCCGAACTCCCCGCGCCGCCCCCGGCGCCCGCCACGCCCGCCGGCTCCGGCGCGACCGTGATGCACCTCGTCGCCGCGCGTTGCCGGCAGCGCTTCGCGCTCCCGGTCGCGTTCATCCGCGAGGTGCTCCCGATCCCGGTGCTCGAGCCCGTGCCGCTCGCCGATCCGTCGTTGCGCGGGGCGTTCCAGCTCCGCGGCGAAATCATCCCGGTGCTCTCGCCCGATGCGCTCCTCGCCGTCAACGCCGAGGGCGAGGCGCCCGCCGAGGTGCTCGCGTTGCTGCAAGGCGAGTCCGGCCTGCTGGGCCTCGCGTTTGATCGCATCCTCGGCGTCATCCCGCTCCCGGTCGAGGGGCTGATGCTCCATCCGCTCGCCGCCCGCCGGCCCTGGATGGCGCGCCTGCATCTCGATCCGCGTTTCCAACTCGTGACCGTCCTCGACGGCCCCGCCCTCGCCCGCGCCGCCGCCGAGGCCATCGCGTTTCACACGACCCACTGATCTCCCGCCCGCCGTTTTCCTCCACCTCCACCCTCCGTCCCGTCCCACCCGTCCCCGTTTTACCATGAATCCGAAATCCAACTCCACCGCCCGCTCCGCCGGCGGCTCCTTCCTCAACCGGATGAGCATCCGCGCGAAACTCCTTTCGCTCGTCGGCGTGCTGCTCGCCACCGTCGCCACCATCGGCGTCAACGGTTACCTCACCATCTCCAATCTCGCCGCCGGTCTCGAGGTCGTCTCCGTCAACGACATCAGCGCCCAGAAGAACATGGACTTGGCGGACATGATGCACGACGGCCTCCGTGCCGTCGCCTTCCGCTCCGTGATCGCCGCCCAGCGCAACGCGCTCGACGAGAAGAAAGCTTCCGCCGAGGAACTCACCGAGTTCACCACCAACATCAACA
>JBEANZ010000438.1:0-2941 GCA_041165185.1 Verrucomicrobiota bacterium
CGACCTCGTGGATGCGCCGCACGCCGTCCGTCCACGTGAGCCGGCCCGAGGCCGTGTCGAATTCCCAGCCGCCGATCCGCGCGACGGTGGCGACGGTGGCGGCGAGTTCCTCGCCCTTGCGCACGCGTTCCTCAAGTTCCCTGCGCCGCGAGATGTCGCGATTGAGGCCGACGAGGCGCAACGGGCGGCCGAAGACGTCGCGCTGGAGGTAGCCGTGGGCCTCGACGTGGCGGATGGCACCGCCCGGAAGCACGACGCGGAACGCGGTTTCGTAGTGCGCCTCCTCGCCGGAAATCACCTTGCCCGCGTAGCCGAAGACCCGCTCGCGGTCGTCGGTGTGGAGACGCTCGCGCCAGGTCGCCCGCGAGCCGTCGAAGTCGGCGCGGGGGATGGCGTAGAGTTCGTGCATGCGCTCGTCCCAAACGATTTTTCCGGTGGCCACGTCGAGTTCCCACACGCCGAACTGCAACGAGCGCAGGGCGAGCCGCAGGCGCTCGTTGAGCGTCGCGGCCGCGTCGGCCGCCTCGCGTTCCGCGGTCACGTCGCGATCCGTGCCGGTCACGCGCAGGAGGCGGCCGGCGGCGTCGCGTTGCACGACGCCGCGCGAGTCGAGGTGCCGCACCGCGCCGTCGCGCGCGCGGACGATGCGAAACGCGTGCTCGAACTCCGTCGCGCCACCCGTGAGGCCGCGCACCACAGTCGCCATGCGCTCGCGGTCGTCGGGGTGGATGCGCGCGGTCCAGTCCTCGTGCGTGCCGCGGTATTCGGCGGCGGCGAGGCCGTAGATTTCCAGCGTGCGCGCATCCCACTGGCCGCGGCCGGCGACGGCATCCCACTCCCACACCCCGATGGCCGCCGCGCGGGTGGCGAGGGCGAGGCGATCGTTGAGGCTGCGCAGGCGCTGTTGCGCGGCGCGCTCGTCGGTGATGTCGACGAGAAACACGATGAAGTTGACGACCACTCCGGCCCGGTTCCGCACGGGCTGCGCCTCGAGCAGGACCCAGAACGGATGCCGATCCTTCGAGTAAACAAGCAACTCCACCCGCGCGGTCGTCCCGGCCAGACGCGCGGCGCGGAGCTTCTCCACGGTGGCCGAATCGGAGCCGGGACCGGGCAACACCGCGCAAAGATCGCGCGCCTTCAGATCGTCGAGCGTGTAGCCGCAGAGTCCGGTGAGCGCGGCGTTAATCCACTCGGTGTGGCCGCGGTGGTCGGCGATGCACACGCCGTTGGTGGTGTGCTCGGCGACGAGGGCGAGGAGGGCGTTGGTCTTGCCGGCGGCGCGGAGGTGCTCGTTGGCCTCGCTCAATTCCACCGTGCGCCGGCTAACGGTTTCCTGAAGCTCGGCCGCCTGTTGTTGGAGGCGCGCGGTGAGCCGCTGATGCGACTGCTCGGTCTCCTCGCGGTCCGCCTTCTCCAACAGCACGGCGCCGACGGCGTGCAGCGCGAGCAGGCAGCCGCCAAACGTCAGTGCGCCACCCAACGCGACCACGCCCTCCTCCGCGCCAAACGCGCCGCGCCCGCGCGCGATCACGAGCACGGCGCCCACGCCGGCCGGCGCAAAAATGGCGCCGCTCCACAAACGCCGCGCGCGCGCCCCCGCCGCACTGGACGCAAACGCCAGCCCGACGAGCCGGGTGCGCGGTCGCGCGAGTAACGCGCCGACACCGACCAGGCCAAGCCCCACCGCCGTCGCGACGCCGATCGGCAGCGGCGGCGAGACCCGAAAAGTCTCCGCGACGCCCGTCGTCACGAGCGCGGCCACGGCCCACGCGATCACCAAGGTCGCCAATCCCGTCGCCACCATGCGGCCGCCGGAGCGCTCGAATCGGCCCAGCGCGCCCACGGCGAGCGCCGCCGCGCCGGTGGCGGCGGCGGCGTGGTGTAATTCGGCCGCGCCCCGCACGAACGACCACCCGACCGCCACCATCACGCCGCCCGCGAGAAACGTCGCGGCCGTCGTGCGCCCGCCCACACGCCACCATGCCGCCAACGCGACCAGTGCGACCGCTCCCGCGACGACGATGCGCTGCACCGCCGTCGCGCCCACCGCGCCGCCGGACGGATCGCCCGCCAACACCGCCGCCGCGAGCGGGCCGAACCCGACGAGGCCCGCGACCGCCGCCATCCGTCCGGCGAGGCGATCCAGTTTTTCCTCGGGCTTCATGCGGTGGGCGACGAGAGCCAACCCGTCCGCTGGCGGCAACGGCAATGATGGATTCCGGCCGCTTCCCGCGCGGATTTATTACGCGGGGCCGGCGGGATTTTTCTCAAGCTCCGCGCGCTCCGGCCGATAAGCGAACCGCCGCGCGCGGCCCGACCAAGTCGAACCCGCCCGCATCGACGTTCAATATACGCCACCCCGCCGAGTCGTTGCCCCATTCCCCCCATAGCCAATGAACACCCCCGCCCGTCGCCTCGATAGTCGCCCCGAAACCCTCACGCTCGCGCTCGGCGCCCATTGCTACGGCGTCACCGCCGTCACGCACGAACGCCCGGTCGCGCTCGAGCCGTTGCCGCCTAGCGCGACGCACGGCGGCGGCTGCGCCCTCGTGCGGTTGGGCGACGGCGTGGGCGTGCCCGTGTTCGACCTACGCAGCCGGACCGGCAAGGCCGGCCGCCATCGCCTCCTGATCGCGTCGGGCTACCACGGCGAGGACCACCCGATCAGCATGGGGTTTTTGCTCGATGCCGAACGCACCCCGGCGCCGCGGCGTCGTCGCCGCGCGGCGCACGCGCACCGCCTGGTCGTGCAGCCGGGCTTGGCTGCCTAGATCGGCGCGCTGCGCCTCCCCGAAGTCGGAGCGCGCATCGCCACCGCGACCGCGCCTCTCGGGCCGGAGGCATGCCCACGCGGAGCCACCGACGGAGGAAAAATCTCCGGCGCCCGCTCCACCTTCAGCCTTTCAGTCCTTCGACCCTTCAGCCTTTCTTCCGCCAT
>JBEANZ010000439.1:0-3933 GCA_041165185.1 Verrucomicrobiota bacterium
TGGCGAAGCCATGCGTGCCGTAGACCCAGCCGTCGAACCACAGCCAGTAGCTCGACGACATGCCGTGGGTGTCCTTGAAGCCGAAGCCGTCGTAGAGTTTCTCGCGCACGTCGGCGCGGCCGTCGCCGTCGGTGTCGGTGAGCCGCCAGATTGCAGGGATGGAAAACACGAGCGCGGTGTCGCCCTTTGCGTCGGGCGCGCGCGGGAGCGGGAGAACGCCGACGGGAATGTTGAGCCCGTCGGCAAAGACGGTGGATTTGCGCGCGCGGCCCGTCGCCGGATCGAAATCGGAGAGGACGCGCAGCGTGTCGATACCATGCTCGGGCGGTTCGGGTGGCGTGGAGGCGGCGCGAAACGCGAGGGACGTGTCGCCCCACTGCGCGTCGAAGGTCGCGATCGGCGCGCCGAGCGCGTCGCGCTTCGCGGGCCACGGATAGAGTTTCGAGCCGGTGACCCACACGCGGCCGGCGGAGTCGAAGGCGAAGTTGAACGGTTTTTCCAAATCGGGTTCGGCGGCGACAAGCTGAATCTCGAAGCCGGGCGGGAGGTGGAATTTTTTCTGCGACTCGGCGGCGGAGAGGAGTTTCGCATCGGGTGCGTCGCCGCGTTGGGCGAAGACGGCGACGGGAAACGCAAGAGCGAGGGCGAGGGCGAAGCCGACCAAACAAGCCGACGGGCGAGAGGCATTCATCGTGAGTCGCGGAAGCCAGCCGCCGGAGCAAACTCGCCGCAACGCCGAAAGCGGAACGAAACGCAGCGTAGTCGTGGACGAGGCGTCTCGCCTCGTGGCTTGGCGCAGGCGCTGCGAGGTGCGCGGTGAGATTTGCGCTACGCGATGGGCACGTGGCGATGTTGGCGTGGCGATGCGGCGGCGAGCGCACGTTTGCCACGGGCCACGAGGCGGGACGCCTCGTCCACGCCTACGCGTCAAAGCTCGGCACCTTCATCCGCTCGCCACCCTTGAGCGCCGACTGGTGCGCGACGATGCCGGGCGCGGTGTAGGCGAGAGCCTCGCGCACATCGACGAGCGGCTTCCGCCCGCGCACGATCGCGTCGATGAACTCATACGTGATGAACGTGTGTGAGCCCTCGTGTCCGCTCTTGTGGCGCAACGGCGCGGGCAGGAGATCGGCGGCCCACCATTCGGGCACGGCGTAATTTTCAAAGGCGGGCAGCGCGCGCTCGAAGCCGCCGCTGTCTTTTTCCGTCTGTTTGCCGGAGCGGACGATTTGCGCGCCGAGGCCGTTGGGATCGGGAAAGAAGAAACTCATTTTGTCGCCGTAGAAACGCGCGCGCTCGCCGCCGCGATGCGCGCCGCGCCACCAGACCTGCACCTGCATCGTGTGGCCGCGGTCGGTCTTGAACTGCGCGGTCTCGTTCCAGAACGGATTGTTGTAAGGGTTGCCCTTGAGCTGCGGATCGTCGTCGCCCCAGCCCTGACACGACACCTCGGTGAGCCGCTCGCCCGTGACGCTGATGAGGTGCGCGGTGCAATGCGTGGGATAGTGCATCGGCGGGAAACCGTGGCGCCACGTCGGCTTCCCGTCCTCGAAAAACAAACTCTCGAGCCCCGCGTGGTGATACATCGACTCGGTGTGGTAGAGCGTGCCGAATTTTCCCTCCTGAAAAAATTTCCGCGCCGAGATCGTCGGCTGCTGCCACGCGCTCGTCTCGGCCATCATGTAGGTGAGGCCGGTGGATTTCACGGTGTCGAGGAGGAGGCGACATTCGTCGAGCGTCATCGCGGCGGGCACGGCGCAGAGCACATGCTTGCCCGCCCTGAGCGCCTGCACGGCGTGCCGCACATGATCCGGCGCGGGCGTGGCGAGGAAGACCGCCTCGACCGTGCGGTCGCGGAGCAGCGCGTCGAGCGAGTCGTGGGCCTTCGCGCACTTGTAGGTTTTCTGGAGCGCCGCTCGCCGGTCCGCGCGCAGATCGCTCACGGCCTCGACGGTGCAGTTCGGGTGTTCGTGAAACTGAAACGTGAGCCCGAAGCGCCCGCCCACGATGCCGACGCGGACCTTGCGTAACGATGCAGGCTCGCCGGCAAACGCGAAACGCGAGCCAGCAGCGAGCACGGCGGTGGCGACGCTGGCAGTGTGGAGGAAGGCGCGGCGGGAGGGGTGAGATTGTGGGGTCATAGGCCGCGATCGATTTCGGTGCGTTTGGGTTCTTCGGCGAGACTGAGCTGCACGTGCTCCAGCACGGCGTCGATCTGCGCACCCGAGACACCGGGAAACCATTCGACAAATTCATCCACGGTCGCGCCGCCCTCAAGGTTTTCGAACAGCGCCTTGACCGGGACCCGCGTGCTAACAAACAACCACTCCCCGCTGACTTTTCCGGGAATGCGCTCCACCGCGGGGCACTGTAACCAATCGAACATGAGTGTTGGATAGACCGGAAGGCTGTCGGGGCAATCCTTGGTTCGGGCCGTTGTGCTGAGTTGGAGTGCACATGAGTGGTCCCGATGGGTCGTTGGCCTGCACAATCGAGTTTTGACGATCAACTATTTGTCGGACCAGCTTGCATGCATCACTCATGGAAAGACGCCCAACTGTTCTCTCGACCTTTTCCGGACTAGGCGGACTCGATCTTGGGTTGGAAAGTGCGGGATTCCGTGTCGTTGGTTGCATTGAGAGTAACGAGGTCGCGCGCGCCAGTCTGAGCGCCAACCGTCCAAGGCATGCTTTGATCGAGCCCAACGACATCACCGCCGCCGCATCATTTTTAGGACCAACAAACCTAGGGTTACGCCGTGGTGAGCTGACCCTGTTGGCGGGTGGGCCACCGTGTCAGCCATTCTCGAAAGCTGCGCAGTGGTCGCATCGCGCAATGCGGGGAATGAATGATCCAAGGTCGCAGTGTCTCGGAGGTTTCCTGCAATTGATCGAATCGTTTCTGCCAAGGACGATCTTGATCGAAAACGTCCAAGGTTTTGTCAGCGGGCGGTCGAACGCCGTCAGACGTATTTTGGAAAGCCTTGAGGAGATTAACCGGAAAAACGGCACTCGATACGCACTGCAGAGTTGGACTGTCGACGCCGCAGATTTCGGAGTGCCGCAAAGGCGCGCCCGCGCCATCCTCTTCGCTGAAAGGAACGGGAACCAGCTTTCACCGCCGGTAGCGAAGTTCGCGGTAAAACCTATCACGGCCTGGGATGCGCTTTGCGGTCTGAGGGCGGACACAAACGGCCTGCCCGTTGCCGATCACTGGGCGCGCTTGCTACCTTCGATTCCTCCGGGAGAGAATTATCTTTGGCACACACGGCGTGGAGGCGGCCTTCCCCTGTTTGGCTATCGAAGGAGATTTTGGTCGTTCCTGCTCAAACTGTCGCCTGACAAGCCGGCTTGGACTCTCCCTGCGCAGCCAGGGCCTTACACCGGGCCGTTCCATTGGGAGAATCGAGTTCTCACAATACCAGAGATGCTCCGCCTGCAGAGCTTTCCTGCTGACTGGAAGGTGTGTGGCACACGGCGAGAGCAGGTGCGACAAGTAGGCAACGCGACTCCTCCTTTGCTGGCAGAGATTTTTGGCCGAGCGATTCGCGAGCAGCTATTGGGGCACACCATATCCCGTTCGCCTTCGCTTCGAATACGTCGGACACGGACTAGGATGGCGATCTCCGGCGAACTGACCGCGGTGCCAAAGGAGTTCAGGTGCATGATGCGCGATTGGCCCGATCATCCCGGAACGGGAAAAGGACCGCGCCCGACGCTGATTTTGACCGCCGCGTGATTTGGGTCCGAGAATGCGGCGGCTTGAGTTCCACCTTTAGCTCCGACAGAGAAGTTGCTGCAGCCCGCTTCACCCGATGGACACCGAAATCAAATACGCATCGCTCAATGACAATGAGCTGTTTCTTGACCCGTTGAATCCCCGGCTTGGCCGCGAGAACACCGGGGCGGATTTGAGGCAGGATGCGATTCTTGC
>JBEANZ010000440.1:0-3266 GCA_041165185.1 Verrucomicrobiota bacterium
TTTCAGTTTTCATGCGCGGGGGTTTTCACCCGGAAAAATCACCGACTCAATCCCGCCTTCTCCGTCCTTTGCGCCCTCCGCGACCTTTGCGTGAGGCAAAAACTCCGATGGCATTTCTCGAACTCACCAACATCAGCAAATCCTTCGGCAGCCTCTCGGTGCTGCGTGATCTCAACCTCGCCATCGAGCGCGGCGAGTTTGTCGCCATCGTCGGTTTCTCCGGCGCGGGCAAGACCACGTTGATGTCCCTCCTCGCTGGACTGATTCGGCCCGACACCGGCCGCGTCATGCTCGAAGGCTGCGAGATGGACGGCCCCGGTCCCGACCGCGGGCTGGTTTTTCAAAACTATTCGTTGCTGCCGTGGCTCACTGTGTTCGAAAACGTGAAGCTCGCCGTAGACCAGGTGTTCCCCGAAAAGTCCGAGACGGAACGCGCCGCCCATGCCACCGAGTTCATCGAGATGGTGAAGCTCGCGCCCGCCCGCGACAAACGCCCCAGCGAACTCTCCGGAGGCATGAGGCAGCGCGTGAGCGTCGCCCGCACGCTCTCGATGCAGCCCAAGGTGCTGCTGTGCGACGAGCCGTTGAGCGCGCTCGACGCCCTCACCCGCGCCAACTTGCAGGACGAAATCGCCCGCATCCGCACGTTGCACAACCAGACCGTCGTCCTCGTCACCAACGATCCCGACGAGGCAATCCTGCTGGCCGACCGCGTGATCCCGCTCACCGCCGGCCCCGGCGCCACGCTCGGTGAATCGATCCCCGTCACGCTCGCCCATCCGCGTGATCGCAAGGCGCTCAACCACGATCCCGAGTTCAAGCGGCTGCGCGCCCTCGTCACGACCCAGCTCCTGAGTTTCGGCGCGAAGCGCAAGGCCACCATCACCAAAAAACTCACGCTGCCCGACATCCTCCCCGAGGATCTCGATGCGCCGCGCACCACGCGCCGCCGTCCGCTGCGGCCCCACGAAATCAAAGCGGAGCAAATCACAATCGGCGCGTAGCCGACCACACGCCCGCCGTGAGAAAATCGCCCGCGCCAGCCAACGCGCCCCGAGCCGCCCATTCCGGCGATCATCAATCGCAAATCCCAAATCGCAAATGAACCGCCCCTTCCTCGAAATCTCCCAGCTCGGAAAATCCTACCCAACGCCCTCCGGTCAGCCCGCGATCATCGTCGAGAATTTCGATCTCAAGATCCGCAAGGGCGAGTTCATCACGCTCATCGGCCACAGCGGCTGCGGCAAATCTACCGTGCTCTCGATGATCGCCGGCCTCACCGACGTGACCTCGGGCGGCATCATCCTCTCGGGCAAGGAGGTCGTCGGCGCCGGCCCGGATCGCGGCGTGGTGTTTCAGGCGCCGTGCCTGCTGCCGTGGCTCACGGCGTTTGAAAACGTGATGCTCGGCATCGATCAGGTTTACTACACCGCCGCGCGCGAAGAGCGGAAACAGATCGCGGAGTATTATCTCACGGTCGTCGGCCTCGCCGATGCGATGCACAAGAAACCCGCCGAACTCTCGCAAGGCATGCGCCAGCGTTGCGGCATCGCGCGGGCCTTCGCGCTCTCGCCGAAGATGCTGCTGCTCGACGAACCGTTCGGCATGCTCGACTCGCTCACGCGTTACGAGTTACAGGAGGTTCTCCTCGATCTCTGGCAGAAGGATCAGAAGACGGCGCTCATGGTGACGCACGATGTCGATGAGGCGCTGTTCCTTTCCGACCGTGTCGTGATGATGACCAACGGTCCCGCCGCGACCGTCGGCGAAATCCTCGAGGTGAAGTTCCCGCGCCCGCGTTCGCGCGCGCAGCTGCTCGAGGATCCGTTCTACTACGAGCTGCGCGCGCAGCTCATCGGCTTTCTCGAGGAGCGTTCGCATCTGCGGCCGCTCGCGCCGCCGCGCCCGGCCTACACCTCGCCGCCTTCGTCGAAGCCGCCCCGCTCCGGCCTCCACCGTCTCCTCCACGCGCTCACCCCGGCCGCCTGATTCTTCGCCGCTCACCGACCGCACCACCGCTCCACACCATGAACTCGCTCCGCCATTCGCCCTCGCTCCGCCTCACCGCGTCCCTCGCGCTCGTAGTGCTGGGCCTCGCCGCGCTCGCGCCCGCCGCGCGCGCCCAATACGCGCCGTCCACGCCCGCGCGGCCGTTTCCCGGTTACTTCAACGAATATTTCCGCAGCGCCGACGCCTACCGCAGCAACTGGGACATCGGCGTGAACGTCCGCGAACGTCTCGAAAACAAGGACGACGCCGGCTTCACCTACACCGGGCAGAACTCAGATTTCCGCCTCAACGGCCCCGGCACCACCGTGGACAACAACAACAGCTATCTCCTCCTGCGCTTCATGCCGCGCATCGGCTACACCGCGAAGTGGTATGCGTTCACGATCGAGGGCCGCTCGAGTTCCTCAGCCGGCGATGAGCGTGGCAACCAGCGCGTTGCCGCCGACGCGAACAAGCCCGGGCGCGCGCTCGCCGAAAACGATCGCGACATGAATCTCCACCAAGCCTTCGTCTTCGTCGGCAACCACAAGGAGTTTCCCGTCTCGATCAAACTCGGCCGCCAGGAGTTCGTCTACGGCGAGCAGCGCACGCTTGGCCACTTCCGCTGGAACAACAACGCGCGCACCTTCGACGCCGTGAAATTCCGCTGGCAGAATTCCGTCTTCGGCGTCGACGCCTTCACCGGCGGCCTCGTCTACAACGACAACCACAATTTCAACCGATCGCACATCAAACAAGACCACTTCTCCGGCCTCTACTTCAACTTCCCCGCGATCCCGTCGCTCTCGGCCAACAACCTCGTCGAGGCCTTCGTCTACTCGCGCAACGTCACCGTCGGCAGCGCGAAGGTGAACGTCGATCCGAACAACAATCCCTACGCGAGCGTCGCCGCGCCGTTCCGCAATCCCGCGAAGCAGGACCTCTACACCGCCGGCGTCCGCTACAAATCGAAACCCCTCGCCTACGGCCCGTGGGATTACTCCGCCGAGCTCATGCACCAGTTCGGCAACCGCGCCGTCACCGGCCCCGTCGCGCTCTCCGCCGCCGTCGCCGCCGCGCCGCGCCTGCACCAAGAAGCCTACGCCGCGATTCTCGCCGGCGGCTACACGTTCACGGAGAGCGCGTGGCAGCACCGCCTCGGCGTCACCTACAGCTACGCGTCCGGCGACAAGAGCGCGACCGACCAGACGAGCCAGACCTTCCAAAATCTTTTCGCCACGACGCACCTGCACTACGGTTTCATGGACCTCACGGCT
>JBEANZ010000441.1:0-10690 GCA_041165185.1 Verrucomicrobiota bacterium
CGCGACGTGCATCGTCGCGATCATCTCGCGGGAAAACTCGGCGAGCGCCGCGTCAAACGCGACCACGCGGGCGCCTTGTTTGCGGAGCACGGGGTCATTGTAGTGAACAATTCGGAGGGCCATCGGTCGATCAGCGGGCCAGCGTGGGTTTGCCAAACGCGCGGGCAAACCAATACTTTCCCCCGCCATGTCCGACCTGCGTCCGCCCACCTCCCGTCTCGTGGCGTTCGCGTTGATCGCGGCGGGCGTGGTCGTGATGGCGGCGGCGTGGCTGTTGCCGGCCAATTTGAAATCGATCAGCCCGGCCGTGCTCCGCGCGGCGGGCGCGGGGCAGCCGACGCTCGGAGCTTTCGGCCGCGACCTCGCGGACCTCGAGAAAATCGGCCCGGCCGCCCTCGTGCTCCGCGCCGCGCAGGCGCTCGGCGATCCGCGTGCGCCGGCGCTCGCCCGCGCGCTCGACGAGGCGGCGGCGCGCCAGCCCGGACTCGCCGCATGGGGCGGCTGGGATCCGTTTCTCGATCCGCTCTTCAAACTCCGCGACGGTGCGGCGCGGCGCGCGAGCACACCGGTGATCACGTTTTTCATGCCCGAGGCGGCGCGCGCGAAACTCCGCGCGCACCTCGCGAACTCCGGCTCGCTCGGCGCGCAATCGCTCCTGCGGCTGCGCGACCTCACCGCGACCGGGCGCTTCGTGCCGGCCGCGCGCGCCGGCGGCCAGCCGCTCGACGCGCTGATCCTCCTCAGCGCGCTGCTCTACCAGGGCGAGCGGTTTTCCGCGCCGCTCCAACGCGAGGTCCGCGCGCTCGCCGAGACCGCGCGCGCGAAAAACGACCTCGGCGAACTCGGCGCGTTTTTCCAGGACCTGCTCTCGCTCGGCCGGCGGCTCGATTGGACGCAACTCTCCGAACTCCTCCGCCGCACCGAGAGCCTGAAGACCGTCGCCGAATTCGCGCACCTCGCGCGCGTGGCGCCGGACGAGTTGCCGATCATCTATGCGGCGGCGTTGTTTTCCGATTCGGCGGATCGCGCGGCGACTTACCTGATCGAGTTCGGGCAGAGCGGGCTCGCGGATCTGCGCCTCGCGCTCGGCAGTGGACGCGAACCGACGCGGCTGTTGCTCGCGCGGCAGGAGCCTGTCAACCGCACCCGCGTGTGGGCACCGGACG
This sequence comes from Verrucomicrobiota bacterium, assembly GCA_041165185.1. GTDB lineage: Bacteria > Verrucomicrobiota > Verrucomicrobiia > Opitutales > Opitutaceae > JBEANZ01. The sequence continues at coordinate 1,167 of JBEANZ010000441.1, forward strand.
CGGCGGCCGTGCTCGCGTTGCGCCACCCGTCGTGGGCGCTCGCGCTGAAGTGGCTCGGCTGCCTCGGCGGCATCTGGCTCGTGCTGCGCGGGCTCGACCGCGCATGCGTCGGCGTGCTGGACCGCGCGCGGGGCCGCGAGGCGTTCGCGCACGTCCGCAGCGGCGCGCTTGCGCTCGTCGCGGCGGGATTTCTCGTCGTGCTCACGGAGCCGTTCTTATTGCGCGCCGCGCCGGCGTCGGAGTTTCAATTCCGCCTGCACCTCCCCGTGCTCGTCGCCACGACCGAAATTTCCCCGCCCGAAAAATCTCAACCCACCACCACTATGGACACCTCCACGCTTCTCTCCATCGGCCTCTTTGCCTCGCTGCAGGTCGCGATGTATTTCGCCTGCCTCGTGAAAATCCGCGACATCGCGCGCGCCGACGTGCCGCCGCTGGTGAAGCTCCGCCTCATGGAGAACGAGGAGAACCTCTTCGACGGCGGCCTCTACCTCGGCATCGCCGGCACCGCCACCGCGCTCGTGCTTCAGGTGCTCCGTATCATCGAGCCCAACCTCCTCGCGGCCTACGCTTCGAATCTCTTCGGCATCGTGTGCGTGGCGCTCGTGAAAATCCGCCACGTGCGCGCGTTCAAACGCGAACTCATCCTCGCCGCGCAGGCGGAATCGAAAGCGTGACCCCATGAACCGGACGCTCCTCCTCATCATCTGCGATTTTCTCCTGCTAAATCTCCTCGCGCTTACGCGCTGGGAAAAAGCGGAGCCGCCGCGCGCGAAACAGGCCCCCGTGCCCGAACTCGCCGCCAACGCCGTCACGAAAGATCAGGACCTCGTCGCCGCGATGCGCGAGTCGCTCGCCGACGAACAGGCCGCGCGCACCCGCCTCGCCGAGCAGCTCACCGCGACCGACTCCACGCTCGCCGCGCGCGAGCAGAGCCTCGCCGCCGCGCAGTCGGAGAAGACGAAGCTCGCCGCCACGCTCACCGAGCAGCAGCGCTCGCTCGCCGACCTCGGCAAACGTTTCAGCGCCGCCAATCAGGAGGCGACCATGACCAAAGATCAGCTCGCGCAGCTCCAGCGCGAGCTCGCCGAAAAACAAATCGAGGCCGAGCGCCAGCGCCGGCAGTTCGAGAGCCAGATCGCGTTGCAGCAGGCCGAGGCGCAGAAAAAAATCGGCACACTTACGATGGCGGTCGTCCTCTCGGAGCAGGAGAAAAAGGACCTGCGCGAGAAGACGGAGACGTTGCAGCTCCAGGTCGCGACGGAGCGGCAGGAACGCGCGAAAGTGCAGGAGACCGCGACGCAGCTCGCCCGCGGCGTCGGCCAGCTCGCGGAGAAATCCGACGAACTCACGAAGGAGATTCGCGACCACCGCCCGATCAACGCGAACGTGCTCTTCAACGATTTCCTCGCGAACCGCGTGGCGACGGCGTTCACCGCGCAGCGCAAGGGCCTGCTCGGCCCCGTGGTGAAAACAAAGGAGCCGCGCACCGTGCTCGTGAGCGACGGCCGCCGGGTGTTTGCGCTCGTGCATGTGGACGACACGCCGCTGGCCCCCGCGTTCGAGAACAACCCGGACTGGGAGAAACTCGGCGTCGAATTCATCCGCGCCCCCGGCTACCGCAGCGCCCCGGCGGCGCTGCATTTCCTCGCGCATGATCCGCGGCTGATCGCGTTGCCGGTCGATGCGGCGCAGGCGGCCGCCCTCGGCGCAAAGGTTTATTCGCTGGCGACGGAGCCCTTCAAGTTTCCCGACGCCGTGCTCGTCGGCGGGGGCGGGCAGGGCTACGGCGAGGTCGCGTTCAAGCTCGACGCGGGCGAGCCGAATTTCGTGCGCGTCGACAACCGCCTGTTCAAGCGCCTGTTCGGCGACTTCGCGCCGTCACGCGGCGATCTCGTGTTTAGCAAGACCGGTGAGCTGCTCGGCATGATGGTCAACCGCGACTACTGCGCGCTGCTCCGGGATTTTACTCCCGCAAAGACCCTGCGCCCGGGCGACGATTTGCTCCCGCAGCACACGGGCGAGCTGCTCGATGCGGTCGCGGCGCGCGTGCGCGCGTTGCCGGAAAAACTGCGCTGACGGGCGCGGGGATTGCCGACCCGGCCGGACGAAACGCGAGCGCGCAGCGCTCAGGCGTTGATCGCGGGCCGGAGCGGCTCGGCGCCGGGGGCCGTCGTGCCGTTGGTGCCGTTGACGCCCGGCGCGTGAACGGGGTCGTTGACGGCGTTGATCGGGATCGGGGGATTCACGGCGTCGGCGTAGGCGAAGATGAGGGAGATTTCCTCGACGATGACGGCCTTTTCCTGCCCGACGCGGATCGCGCCCTCGAAGGTGGCGAGGGGCATCTTGTTGCGCTTCGGTTTGATCGAGAGAGTGAGGATGTCGCCGGGGCGGCAGACGCGATGGGCGCGGACGCCTTCGCAGCCGGTGAAGAAAATCTGGGAGCCGTTGACAACTTTGCCGGGCTCAGGCGGGTGGCCTTCGAGCAGGTAGAGGACGGCCAGCTGGCCAAGGGCCTCGAGCATGATCGAGGCGGGCATGACGGGGTTGTCCTTGAAGTGGCCTTGGAGGAAAAACTCCTGGCCCGAGATCTTGTATTTGCCGTTGGCGGAGGTGGAGCTGACGGAGGCCTCGTTGAGGAAAAGGAACGGCGGCTGGATCGGCATGACGGCGCCGATGTGCTCGATGGGGATGAACTTCGTCGGCTTCGGGAGCGGGAGGCCGCGAATCTTGCAGTCGATGAAGGTCTTCACGTCGCCGACCGTGCGCAGGTTGCGCAGTTCGTCGTTGTTGATCGTCATCTGCAGCACATCCTCCACCAAAATCACGATTTCCATCATTGTGAGGGAATCGACCCCGAGGTCCTCCATGACGCGGAGGTCGTCGTCGGCGTCCTTGAGTTTGGCGCGGAGGACGGGTTCGACGAAGCGTTCGATGACGCCGATGACGACGGCGGGGACGTGCTCGGCGTTGCCGGTGCGGCGGAACTGGACGGCCGCCTCGAAGGTGGACGGGGAGCAGCGTTTGAGGGCTTCCCGCAGGGCGGCTTCGTCTTCGGCGGTGAAGGTCTTGGGGGAGGCGGTGGCGGGCTTGGTGGCGCCGGGCGGGACTGCTTCTGACATTGTCAGGTGGTTGTATGCGGCGGGGAGAGGCAAAGTAAACCCCTTATTTCCGCGTCGCCGGGGAGCCGGAACGGCGCGGCACCGCGAGGTCGGGCGGGGCTTTGGCGGACGGGCCGGAGGGGGCGTTCGCGGTCCCGAAAGCCGCGGCGCACTTGCCAGTTGCCGGGGCGTCACCAAGCTCCGCGACCCGCCGTCTCGGCTCCTTTCCCGCAACTTTCCGAAACCTGATGCGCCTCAGTGCCCTATCCGCCAACGCAAGTCCGCCGGTCTTTCTCATCACACATGAGTTCTACCCGGTGCGCGGCGGCATCGCGACGTTCACGGAGGAAATCGCGCGCGCTTCCGTGAGCCTCGGCTACGACGTCGAGGTCTGGGCGCAATCGGCCGCGCCGGCGGCCGAGAAACCCGACTGGCCGTTTCGCCTCCGCCGGATGCCGCTGCGCGGGTCCCACGACCTGTGGTGTCAAGTGCGGCTGGCCCGTGAACTCATCCGCCACCGCCGCGAACTCCGCCACGCGACCGTCTACCTGCCGGAGCCGGGGCCGATGCTGACGATGATGCTGTTACAGTTCTTCCAGGCGTTTCGGCCGCGCCGGCTGGTGCTCACGTTTCACGGTTCGGAAATCCTGAAGTTCGCCCGTGCGCCCGTCCGCCGATGGCTCGCCGGCCGCCTCATCCGCCACGCCGCGCGCGTCAGCACGCTTACCAACTACACTCAGGAGCTGCTCCTCGCGCACTTTCCCGGGGCGGCGGACAAGATTTTCCTCACGCCCGGTGCGCTGCGGTCGGACTTCGCGGTCGTCCCGCCGAAACCCGCTGTGCGGAAGAACAAGATTGTCGTCCTCACGGTGGGCCGGCTGCACCCACGCAAGGGCCAGCTCCGCACCCTCGAAGCCCTCCAGCTCCTCCCCGCGGCCATCCGTGCCGGCATCGAATACTGGGTCGTCGGCGGCCAGAGCAAAGACGCCTACGAGGACACCCTCCGCGCCGCCGCCGCCGCGCATCCCGATCTCGCCGTGCGATTTTTTGGCAACATCCCCGACGACGAACTCTCCGCGCTCTACGATCGCGCCGACATCTTTGCGATGACCAGCGTCAACCACGGCGACAGCGTCGAGGGCTTCGGTCTCGTCTACCTCGAGGCGTCCGCGCACGGCCTGCCGGTCGTCGCGCATGACATCGGCGGCGTGGCTGAAGCGGTTCTCGACGGCCAGACCGGCCTACTCGTGCCGCCCGACCGCCCCGTGCAGCTTGCGGCGGCGTTTGAGAAACTCATCCACGACGCCCCGCTCCGCCGCCGCCTCGGAGCCGCCGGGCGGGCCTGGTCGTTGCGCAACTGCTGGAAAGAATCAGCCGAGGCCCTCTTCGCCGCCGAAACCGTCGCGCCGACCGCATGATCCAAACCCGCGCCACCATCACCGTCCGCTACGCGGAGACCGACATGATGGGCATCGTTTACCACGGCAACTACCTCCCGTGGTTCGAGGTCGCCCGCACGCAGTTGCTCAGGGAACAGGGCTTCCCCTACCGCCAGCTCGAGGCCGACGGCTACCGCATCCCCGTGCTCGAGGTGGCGGCGAAATTCCTCCGCCCCGCGCTTTATGACGACACGCTCGCGGTCGTCGCGACGATCCGCGAAAAACCGCTCCTGCGCATCCGCATCGACTACGAGATTTTCCGGGGTGAACAACTGCTCGTCACCGGCCAAAGCGCCCATGCGTTCTGCGACACCAAGGGCCAACCCGTGCGCCCCCCGCCAGCGTTCGTCGCGCGGATGAACGAAATCTTCCGCCCCGTCTCGCCACCGCCGAGGGAAACGCTGATTTGAGCGCGTGCGAACCGGACGCCCAGGGAAGGAGAGGCACGACGGTTGCGATGCCGGAGCGATGAACCACCAGACGACGTTCGCCCAGGCGGAGTTTGGCGCGAAGAAGAGGCAGAGCGGCGAAAATGGTTTCTCGCGCGGATGGAGGAAGTGATCCCGTGGACACGGTTATTGGCGGTGATCGCGCCGCATTACCCGAAGGGCGAGCGCGGGGGACCGCCCATCGGGCTGGAGCGGATGCAGCGAGTCTACTTCTTGCGGCAATGGCAGGCGCTGGAGGGCGCTCTTTACGACAGCCAGCCGTTGCAACGCTTCGTCGGGCATCGAGCTCGACGCCGAGGGCGTGCCGGACGCGGCCACGCTGGTGATGTTCCTCCGCCTGCTCGAGCCCCACGACCTTTGCAAAGCCCTCTACACCGCGATCAACGTGGACTTCGCCGCGCGCGGCCTGTTGCTGCGCGCAGGCACGCTGGTCGTGAAGAATCTCATTCGACACCGGCAGACTCGATATCGCGGACTGGCGAGAACCGGGCACCCAATCCACACGCTCTTCGGTCTGACCAATGGGGTGATCGCCGCCCGTCGGGCCGCCGCGTAAGCTCCCGGAGCGAGGAAAAAGCCCGCCCGCGGCACCGCGCGCCGCGCCCCGCCTTTTGCTCGCCCCCGATACAGCCGCCCGCCGGCCAAACTCCAAAATCCCAAACGCGACTTTTTTCAGCGCGTCCTTAGCGCCGCGTCCAGATCCGCAGCGAGGCCAGCAGGAAATCTTCGAGCGCGGCGGCCTCGTTCAGGTTGAGGCGGAGGAGGCCGGTGTCGCGTTCGAGTTTGTCGATGGCGGCGGCGAGGGCGCGGCGGGTGGGGGCGTCGCCGGCGAGGAGTTTCGGGAGGGCGTAGGTGCGCGTGGCGTGGGCGATCTCGGCGAAGAGCCGCAGGCGGATGCCATTGGCGATGCCCGTCTGGATCGCTTCCTCTTCGGCGTCGTCGAGGTCGTCGGGAAGTTTTTCCTTTTGCTCCTTCCAACGCGCGTCGGTCGCGAAATCGAGCACGGCGGAGAAGCGCGCGACGAGCCCGTAGGCGGTGAACACGTGATCGGCGACGGCGCGTTTGTCCATCGCGGCGCCGTCGGCGAGGCGGCCGAGCCACGCGCGGTAGTCGTCGAGCCACGGGGCCCAGCCGTCGGCGTCGACGGCGGCGACCGTCGAGGGGAACCGGAAGTGCAGCACGCGGCTGAGGATCGTCGGGAGCAGCGAGTAGGGGCGCGTGGTGAGGAGGATGAGCGTGGTGTTGGCGGGCGGTTCCTCGAGGGTCTTGAGAAACGCGTTGGCGCTCGGGGCCTCCATGCGGTCGGCTTCGTAGAGGATGGCGACCTTGCGCGGCGCGACCGACGGGGTGACGTAGAGTTTCGGGAGGAATTCGCGCATCGTGCCGGCGTCGGGCGAGCCGGCCTTGCCGATGGGGATGATGCGGGATTTGCCCTTCGGACGGAGCGCGAGGTAGTCGGGGTGTTCCTTGACGGGGTAGGTCGCGCGCGCCGCGGGCGGGTTGAGCAGACGGTCGGCGATGGCGTGGCCGACGCCGACGAGCGTGCCGAGATCGTCGCCGTGGAGGAGGAGGCTGTGCGAGAGGCGCGAGCGCTCGATGGCGCGCTCGATGACGGCGACGGCGGGAGTGCCGACCAGCGCGGGCGGCCAGGGCAGCGGGACGGCGGCGCTCACTTCAGGCGCGCGGACACGGCGTCCCAGATTTTTTTCGCGATGGCATCCTGGCTCTTCGTGCCGTCGACAACGACAACGCGATCCGGGAGGCCCTTGGCGAGGACGAGGTAGCCCTCGCGGATCTTGGTGTAGAAGGCGAGGTTCTCGCGCTCCATGCGGTCGGGCAGATCGGAGGCGCGCTGCTTGAGGCGCGCGAGGCTGACCTCGGTGGGCACGTCGATGACGACGGTGAGATCGGGCATGACGTTGCCGACGGCGAAGCGGTTGATCTGCTCGACGGGACCGGCGGCGAGGTTGCGGCCGAGACCTTGGTAGACAGTCGACGAATCCAAAAACCGATCGCTCAACACGATCGCGCCGCGCATGAGCGCGGGGGCGATGACCTCGCGGACGACCTGCGCGCGGGCGGCGGCGAAGAGGAGCAACTCGGTCTCGGCGCACATCTCGTCGCCGCGGGAATTGTGGACGATGATGTTGCGGATCTGTTCGCCGATCTCGGTGCCGCCGGGCTCGCGGGTGGTGACGACCTCGCGTTTTGTTTTCTGGAAATGCTCGGCGAGCAGCGCGATTTGCGTGGACTTGCCGGAGCCCTCGGAGCCCTCGAAGGAGATGAACGTGCCGGTGGGTTTCTGCTGCAGAGGCATGGGAAAAAAATGGGCGGCTCAGCGCCAGTTGGCGAGGAACGTTTCGAGATCGGCGAGCGACGGGCTCTGCGCGGTGCGCACGTAGTGGCCGCTCGTGCAGACGCCCGTGCCGAGGCATGCCTCGGGCGAGAGGCCGAGGAGCTGGCCGGTGGTGAAGCCGGCGTTGAAGTGATCGCCGGCGCCGGTGGTGATGAGGGGCTGCGCGACGAACGGCCCCGGCACCCACCACGTGCCGTCGCGCGTGGCGCAGGCGGCGGACTCGCGCGGATGGATGACCACGGTCGTGAGATCGAGGCGCGCGCGGATCGCGGCGGCCATGGCGCGGAGGCCGGATTCGGTTTCGGGGGCGGCGGGGAAACCGAGCGCGGCGTGGACCTGTTGCGCTTCCTTGAGATTGAGGCCGAGCGTGACGCGGCCGAATTGCTCAAACTTCGCCATCGTCTCCAACGCGTGCACGAGGTCGGCGACGGAGCGTTTCTCCGGATCGCAGAGGTCGAAAAAGAAAATACGGCCGGGGCGCACCGGCGACGCGGGCAGGATGCGGCCCACGAGGTCCGCGAGGATCGCGGTCATGTGCGGGAGCATCGTCCAGTTGACGAGGGCGACGAGGTCGGCGGCGGCGAGCGCGGCGCGGTAGGCCTCGACGCCGCCGAACGCGGTCGTGACGGCGTCGGGCGTGACTTCGTCGAGGCTGCGCATGAGGCCGAGCATGATTTTTCCGTCGGGGCACTCGACGGCGATGGTGTGCGCGGCGTCGGTGATGGAGACGACGCGCGCACGGGCGGCGAGGTCGGCGAAGACGGGATGCACGGCGCCGCGGCCGAGCGCGCCGACGTAGGTGACCTGCGCGCCGTGGGCGAGGAGGGCGTGGGCCATGATGGGGCCGTTGCCGCCGAGTTTGTCGAGGCGCGGGTAGAGCTCGATGTTGGTGCTCTTGCCGGCGGCGCCGACGATGCGCTGGCCGAAGTCGGCGAGCGCGGTGAAGGGCGTGAAGTTGTCGCCGGGGCCGGCGCGTTGGGCGACGGGCGTGACGATGGTATCGACGAAGCCGTCGAAGCCGGCGAGGCAGCGTTTATCGGCGATGCGGGCGCGATTCGCGCGCAGCTCCTGGAGGGTGCGGGTTTTGAAATCCATGGTGAGGGAAAAGTGACGGTGGCGCAGGCGCGCCGGGGGCGACGCGGCTCCAACGGGCAGGCGCGCCGGGGGCGACGCGGCTCCAGCGGGCGGCGCCGAGCGGGGGGTTATTTGCGGACGGAAGTTTTTTCGGCGGCCGGGAAATCGGCGGGCACCTTTTGCGTGACGGCGCCGCTGGCGGCCCACTCGGTGCCGCGTTGCAGCGTGACGATGAAGCCGGCGCACGCGATGGAGAGGAAGGGCGGTTTGTCGTTGGGGCCGACGTGCCCGAGCGTCGTGTGGAAGACGCGCCCCTGACCGTAGGAAAGCGCCAGCAGCATCGGCTCGTGTTCGCCCGTGGCGGTGGGGAACTTCGCCTTGTCGGGCTGCGCGGTGGCGAGGACCGTGACGTTTTTCGCGGGGCCGCGGAGCTGGCTGTAAATCTCGTCGTGGGCGTGCAGCCACGTCGCCGGCAGGCCGCGCATGATGGGGTGTTGGGGGGCGCGCGTGACGACGGCGAAGTCGTGGCGCGGCGGGTGCGTGGCGTTGCCGGGCGTGGTGGAGTCGAGGAAGACCTTGCCGTCGCGCCAGCGGATTTTCGGACCCCATTTTTCGTCGCGCGCGCCGATGCCGCCGTCGGGCTTCATGCCCCAGCCGCCGACGCCGATCATCTCGTTCCACTCGGGCCAGAAGGGAAACGCGTTGTCGGTATCGTGGATCACGACGAGGCCGCCGCCGGCTTTCATGTAGGCGACAAACGCGGCCTTGGTGGCGGCGGGAAATTCGGCGCCCTCGTAAACCATCACGACCGCCGCGTAGCCGGCGAATTTCGGCGCGAAGCCCGCCATGTCCGCGCCGGCGGGCGGCGTGGTCACGACGTCGACCGTGAAGCGGCCGGCCTGCTCGAGGTAGGTTTTCACGAGCGGCGCGCTCTTGGTCCAGTCGTGGTATTTGGAGGACTGGCCGGTGAGGAGCATCACGCGAAGCGGCGCGCGCTCGGCGGCGACAAGAGCGGATGCGAAGGCGCACAGCATGGCGGGGAGGCGGAGGAAGCGGAGCGGGGAAAGACTCATGGCGGGCGAAACTATTTCGCGCGGTGCGGCGC
>JBEANZ010000442.1:0-8881 GCA_041165185.1 Verrucomicrobiota bacterium
TATCGAGCCCGCATGAAAAACTCCGCGCCCGCGCCGCTCGCGCCGGGGCCCGCGCGCATCGGCGTCGCGTTGGTGGACGACGATCCCCACTTCCTCCTGTTTCTCGAATCCACGTTTGCAGCGAGCGCACGGCACCGCGTCGTGGCCGTCGCGGGGAGCGCGGAGGCGGCGGCCGGGTGGGACCCGCGACTCGCGCCGCACGTGGCGCTCGTGGACATCGCGTTGCCGGGGCGCACGGGCGCGGCGCTCGTGGCGGAGCTGTTGCACGCGTTTCCGCAACTGCTCGTGATCATGCTGACGGCGCGCTCGGACGAGGAGGTGTTGCTCGAATCGATCCGCGCGGGCGCGGTGGGCTACCTGTTGAAGGGCGTGGACAGCGCGGAGATTTTCGCGGCCATCGACGACGCGCTCGCGGGCGGCGCACCGATGTCGCCGGCGATCGCGCGGCGCGTGCTGACGTTGATGCGACAACAACCCGCCACGCCCGCAACGACGCCGGTGGCGGCGAGCGCGGCGGAGCTGGCCCTGCTCACGCCGCGCGAGCGCGAGGTCCTGGAGCTGGTGGCGAGCGGCGTCGCCAACAAGCAGGTGGCCGACCGGCTCGGGCTCGCGCTCTCGACGGTGAAAAACGCACTGCTCGCGATCTACGGCAAATGGCGCGTGCGCTCGCGGCTGGAGGCGACACTGAAGTGGCGCGGCGGGCGGTGAAACGACGGTAAGGCGGACGGACGCGGAGGAGAATTGAGCATAGAGCACCAATGGTGGCGCGCACGAATCCCGACCCCCAACGCTCCGACGACGCCGGCGAAAACCAACTCCCCTTTCCCGTCGGATGAATGCCAACTCCCACGCCCCCGAAGGCGAAACGCGCCGCACGCCTTGGGTGCGACCGTTTGCCGACGCGGAGTGGGAGGCGCGCTTCCGCGGCGAACGCTGGGAACAGGGATTGAAGCGCTCGCGGTGGGCGCTGCTGTTGGGCCTGCTGCTGGTCGGCGGCACCGGCGCGCAGGAGGCGGCGCTGGGCGTCGCCCCGACACCCGAACACGACCGGCTCGCCGTGCGCCTCCGGTTTTGGTTCGTCGAACCGATCTGGCTGGCGCTGCTCGGCGCGACGTGGCGGCCGGGTTTCGCGCGCGTTGCGGAGGCGGCGCTGGCGGGCGGAACCACGCTCGTATGCTGGGCGCTGCTGGCGAACAAGTGGCACTTCTTTCTCCAGTTTCCCGGGGCGCCGCCCGCGGTGCACCTGATCCTCGAGGTGGTGTTGCCGCTCGCGATCTCGAGCGCGGCGTTTCCGTTGGGCGGCCGGGCGCTCGCGGCGATGGCGCTCGCGGCGACCCTCGCGCCGGCGCTCTTCGTCGTGGCCGCCGCGCCGCCGGACTGGCGCGAGGCGGCCTGGATCACGGCACTCACGCTGACGGCGGCGGGCGCGGTGACGCTCGCGCTCGGGCGCTGGCGCGAGGCGGGCGAGCGGCGGCGGTTTGCGCAACGCGAGCGCGAACGCGCGCGCGAGGCCGAGCTGGCGCGGCTCACGGAGGAGCGCAACGAGTTTGTCGCCATCGCGGCGCACGATTTGCGCGCGCCGCTCGCCGCAGTGCGCGGGCTCGCGGAAAATCTGGTCGCGGGGCGGCTGAGCGAGCCGGCGCAAAACGCCCGCGCCGTCGCCGCCATCCACGAGCTGAGCGGACGGATGCTCGGGCTCGTCAACGCCTACCTCGGCGCGCACGCGGCGGAGAACGGCGCGCTCGAGGTGCGGCCCGCGCGCGTGGCGTTGCGGGAGTTTGCGGCGGCGACGGCCGCGCGGCACGCGGCCCTCGCGGCCGCGAAGGGGCAAACCGTTTTCGTGGAAGCGGACGTAGGCGCGGGCGCGGGCGCGACGCGCGGAAACGGAGTGGCGGCGACGACTGCGACAGCGACGGAATCCTGGGCGCTCGCCGACACGGAGCTGCTCGCGCAGATCGCGGATAATTTCGTGACCAACGCGCTGAAATTTTCGCCGCACGGCGCGGCGGTGCGGATCGAGATTGAGTTCGATGCGGACGGCGGCGGGCGCGATGCGCAGATCGGCGCGGCGCGGCGCGGTCGCGTGCGGCTGGCGGTCGCGGATTCGGGGCCGGGCATTGCGGCGGCGGAGCAGGCGGGGTTGTTCAAGAAATTCGGCCGCGCGAGCACGAAGCCGACCGGCGGCGAAGCGAGCCACGGACTCGGCCTCGCCGTGGCGAAGCGCCTCGCGGAGGCGATGGGCGGGAGGGTCGGCTGCGAAAGCCCCGCCCGCGCCGACGGGACCGGCGCGCGGTTTTGGGTGGAGTTGCCGGCGGCGGAGTAGGCGGAGCTTTACGCCCCGCGCGAGCGCGCTAGACCCGGCCGCCAGATGCGCGGCGGCGAAACCCAACAGCACCGAGAGCTCAAACGCCTCGCGCTCGCGTGGGCGCGCGCGAACGGATTCGCGATCGCGGCGGCGGAGGTGCGCGTGCCGCGCAGCGGGTATCGCGCGGATGTCGCGGCGTGCTCGCGCGGCGCAGGGCGGCGCACGGCGGTGTTTGAGTGCAAGCAGGCGCGGGCGGATTTACTGAAGGACGCGCACGCCGAGACGGCGACGAGGGAAAAGCTCGCCGGGCTGATCGCGCGCCGGGCGAAACTCGAGGAACTGCTCGCCACGCACCGGCCGGATCTGCGGCGCGGCGAGGCGTTGTGGGCGGAGTTCGACTCGTGGGATTTTTCCGGACTCGAGCACGCGGCGTATCGCGAAGTGCTCGCCGAGCTGGCGACCGTGCAGGAGCGCGCCCGCCACGGCACGAAGTTCGCGCGGATGTTTCGCTACCGGTGCGCGGACTTCCTCTACCTCGTGGCGGAGGAGGACATTTTCGCGGAGGCGGAGCTGCCCGCCGGCTGGGGCCTGCTCGTGCGGCGCGGCGAGACACTGGCGCTGGCACGGCGGCCGGTGGCGCTCGAGGCCACGGAGACGCAGCGCCTCGCGTTGCTGGAAAACATCGCCGTCGCGGCGACGCGCCCGATCCGTAGCTGAGGCGTAGCCGGAGTCGTGGCCGGGGCGTGGCTGAGGCGTCCCGCCGCAGCTCTTGGGGTTCGGAGGCTTGGGGCGCCGCGTGGATTACCTGTCGAACGATTCAGACCACGAGGCGGGACGCCTCGTCCACGACTTGTGGCCGACCGCCGCCGCGCCACACTGCGCGCGATGAACCCAATGCCGTTACGCGAAGTGGTGTGCGCCGACGCGATCCCGTGGATGCGGGCGCGCGGGAAAATCTCGGGCGCGTGCGCGGTGACGTCGCTGCCGGATGTGTCGGAGGTCGGGCTCGCGCTGGCACCGTGGCGCGCCTGGTTTCTCGACGCGGTGCGGCTCGTGATCGAGGCGGTGCCGGACGAGGGCGCCGCGCTGTTCTTCCAGAGCGACATCAAGCGCGACGGCGCGTGGATCGACAAGGGCGCGCTCGTCACGCGCGCGGCGGAGGAGGCGGGCGCGCGGATTTTGTTTCACAAGATCGTGTGTCGGCGGCCGCCGGGGATGCTGACGGCGGGGCGGCCGGGTTTCACGCATTTCATCGCGGTGTCGCGCGCGATGAAGTGCCCCGACGTGCTGCCGATCCCGGATGTGATCGTGGATGCGGGGCCGCAGAAATGGGTCCGTGCGATGGGCGTCCGCGCAGCGGCGCACGCGGTGCGGTTTGCGAAGGAGCAGGCGGACGCGCGGGTGATCTTCGATCCGTTCTGCGGCGTCGGGACGGTGCTCGCGGTGGCGAACGCGCTGGGGCTCGACGCGCTCGGCGTGGAAAAAAACCGGCGGCGCGCGGAGCACGCTCGGGCGCTGGTGGTGCCGCTCAGCGAGCTGTGAACCGGCGGCGACGGGTGGCGGCGAGGCCGAGGGCTGCCAGGCCGGCGAGGGCGGCGCAGGTGGCGGGCTCGGGGACGGCGGCGAGGCCGAAGACGAGGTCGCCGGTGCTCTGGGTGAAGGTGAGCGTCTGGCCGCCGCTGAAAAGCGTCCACACGCCGCCGTTGTTGGTGAAGTTGCCCGGGTAGGTGCCGCTGCCGGTGACGAAGTTGAAGGAGCCCGCACTGCCACCGGTCAGGCCGAAGAGGTCGAGGGTGGTGCCATCGGGGATGGTGCTGCCGAAGACGAGGTTGAGCCGGCCGCCGTAGGTGGTGAGGCCGGCGACGTTGACGGCGTCGTAGCCGGTGCCGCGGGTGGTGCCGTTGATTTCGAAAACGGAGTTCATGTTGCGGCCCCCTAACGTGAGCGTGCTGCCGAAGGTGAGCAGGCCGGTGCCGGCGCCATCGGTGGCGCCGGGGGCGAGTTGACCATCAATGCCCACGGTGGTCGCGCCGTTGATGGTGCCGGTGCCGGCGACCATGCCCGCTGCAGTGACCGCGCTGGCGAGGGAGCCGTTGACGACGAGAACGCCGCCTTGGAGCTGCGTGGTGTGGGTGTAGGTGCTGTTGCCGGTCAGAATGAGCGTGCCTTGATTATCAAGCAAGATGCTCGTCCCGGTGCCGCTGATGGCGCCTCCGATGGTGACGGTGCCGCCGACGATGAACGAGGAGTTGGCAGAGGCAAGCGAAACGGGGCCGGTGCCGAGGCTGAGGTTGTTCAAGTCCGGCGAGCCTTGAAAAACAAACGCGTTGTTGGTCGTGAGGGTGAGGGACTCGCCGGTTCCGCTTCTGAGTGCGCCGCCGTCCTGCACGGTGACCAAGCCGGTGCCGAGAGCCGAGGCGTGGCCGAGGCCCAGGGTGCCCCCCCCGGCGACAACCGGGCCCCCCGTGTAGGTAGTGGTGCCCGATCGGGTCAGGAAGCTGGTGGTCGTGACTCCGCCCGAGCCGGCAAGCGAGACGCTGACGTTCCCTTCTCCGATAAAGCCCGCGGAGCCGAGCGTGAGGACCGCCCCGCCCGTCGCGGTGAAATAGTTAAAGCTCCCATCCAGCCCGGCGACACTCCGGCTGGCGGTGAGGACGACGTTCACCTCTCCGTGTATGACCGCAATGTTCGAGGTGGTGTCGTTAGCGGGGACGACGCCGCCGACCCAGCGGGCAGAGTTGGAGAAGGTGCTGTCGCCACCGCTCCAGGTGATGTTGGTCTGGGCGGAAGCGGTGGCGAGGGCTACGGTGAGGAGCGTAGCGAGGGCGAGGAGGTGGCGCATGAAGGTGGTCGGGCTGGAAGGGTGGATGATCAGCGGCCCGAACCAGAGGCGCGCAGGAAACCGAAAAAACATCTTGCGGCTTCGCGGGGGGGAGGAGCGAGAGGAAAGGAGCGGGCGACGAAGAAAGTTCGCGTGGCGAAGCGGCGGGGCGCGGGCGGGCGTCAGTTTAGGGCGCGAACCCCACGGATGGAAAAATCTGGGCGGGGCGGCGACGCGCGCTCGACGGGGGAAAGGAGCGACGGGGCGGGCGATCGACTAGGGCCGCTCGTCACGCGCGCGGCGGAGGAGGCGGCGGCGGCGCGCGTGCTGTTTCACGAAATCGTATGCCTGTGACCACCGGGGACGCTCACCGTGGGCCGGCCGGGTTTCACGCATCCGGCCGCGATGTCGCGGGCGAGGCGGTGCCCCGCCGCGCTGGCGATCCCGGATGGGATCGCGGAGGCGGGGCCGCAGAAATGGATGCGGGCGGACGAGCGTCAGCGCGGAGCGAGTCGTGGCTGAGGCGTCTCGCCTCAGGGGTTGGGGGTCGGGGGTTGGGGGTCGGCGTCGGGCTCGGCCAATCTGTGGTTGCCTGAATCTGTGGGAGATTTTTTTGGCTCGGAGTTTTTCCCGCAGATTCAGCGAGCCGCAGATTGCGGAACGGGCGGAGGGCGAGACGGTTAGTCTTGGAATGTAGTCTTGGAAGAATCTTCCTGCCCTAAATTTTCCTGCCAAAAAATCCGAGCGGTTGAGGTAGGAAGATTCTGTTGGTAGGAAGATTTCGGACCGAGCCAAGGCAGGGAAACGCGGAGGACGCGGAGAGCGCGGAGCGAGTCGTGGCTGAGGCGTCACGCCTCAGGGATTGAGGATCGGGGCTCGGTCAATCTGTGGTTTCCTGAATCTGCGGGAGAATTTTTTCAGGCGGAGTTTTCCCGTAGATTCAGGCAGCCGCAGATTGCGGAACGAACCAAGGCAGGGAAACGCGGAGGAAGCGGAGGGCGCGGGGCGAGTCGTGGCTGAGGCGTCCCGCCTCAGGGGTTGCGGTTTGGGTTTGGTCAATCTGCGGCTGCCTGAATCTGTGGGAGACTTTCTTGATCCGAACTTTTTCCCGCAGATTCAGGAAGCCGCAGATCACGGAAGGGCGGCAGGGCGCGGCGGGGTTTTCGGAGATTCTGAGGCACGAGGCGGGACACCTCGTCCACGACTGGTGGTCGCCCGGGCTGGACAACGCGCGCGTTCGCGGAACGCTGCTCGCCATGCCCGCCACCACGCCGCCCAACCTCGCCGACGCCGGTCTCGCCGTGCGCACGCTCTTTGTGCGCAGCCGCAACGCCCTCCTCGCGCGTGCCGACCTCGGCGACCTGTTCGTCGACTACTACCTCCACCTCGGCGCGCACCAGATGAAGCCGGCGCCGGAGCATGACGGGATGTTCAAGCGCGCGCTCGCGGCGTTCGTGCTGCATGGCGCCTCGCGTCCGCGCAACGAACTCACCGCGTGGACGATCAACTTCCAGGCGCCGCGCGTGAACCTGTTTCTCGCCGGCGACAACGAGCTCGGCACCGTCACTGGCCGGATTTTCGACGAGCACGTGCGCGAGCTGCCGGAAAACATCTTCTACGCCGACGTCGTGCGCGGCCGCGCGCCGACACGCCGGAGCACGATCAACTTCACCGGCGCCGATCCCCTCGCGGCGGCCGAGAAATTCTACGCGCAAAGCGAGCAGCGCGGCGCGCGGTTTTTCCAACTCGCCGAAGAGGAATGGGCGCTCGTGACGGAACATCCCGACTGCGATCTCGCGTGGTTTCGCGGCCTGACGGCGGACGCCGTGCGCGCGCTCGACACGACGGAGACGCTCGTGCCGATGGAGACGCGCGTGTGCCGCTGGCACTGCGGCTGCAACGAGGGCCGCATGATGGAAGTGCTCGCGCCCGCGATGCGCGCGAACCCGGCGGAGCTCTTCGCGGGCGATTCGAAGATCGAGATTCGCTGCCCGCGCTGCGGCGCGCGCCACGCGATCACGCGCGAGGCATTGGAGGCGTTTGTGGCGCGGGCGTAGGCGTGCGCATCGCCCGTTTTCGATCGTGCCACGCCCATCGCGCGCCAGCGCGCTCCTACCTTGAACACCATCGTCCAGAACATCTGGGGCGGCCTCGCGGGCGGCTCCTGGCTCGACCAGCTCAACCTCGCGCTCGGCATCGCCGGCGTGGCGCTGATGATCCGGCGCTCGGTCTGGACGTTTCCGGTTTCGCTCGTGGCGGTGACGGTGCAGGGCGTGTTGTTTTTCCGGGCAAAGTTTTTCGCCGACACCGCGCTCCAGATTTTCTTCTTCGTCGCGCTCGCGTGGGGCTGGTGGCACTGGTCGCGTCCACGCGATGCCGCGCCGGAGTTGCCCATCACCGTGATGACGTGGCGCTCGCGCCTCGTGACCGTGGCGCTCGCCACGGCGGCGACGGCGGCGTGGGCGCTAACGGTCGGGCGGTGGACGAGTTCGCCGCAGCCGTGGCGCGATGCGTTTATCGCGGCGTTCCAAGTCGCCGCGCAAATCGCGCAGGCGCGCAAGCAGCTCGAAAACTGGCCGCTCTGGATCCTCGCGAACGGCGTGGCGGTCGTCGCCTACTGGCGCGCGGACCTCGCCTACACGGCGTTCCTCTTCGGCGTCTATCTCGTGCTCGCCGTCGTCGGTTGGCGTGAGTGGGCGCGCGCGATGCGTGGAGCCGCGACGCCGTGAAACGCATCGCCATCTTCGGCACCGAGTCGACGGGCAAGAGCACGCTCGCAGCGGCGCTTGCGGCGCGTTTCGACGAGCCGTGGTCGCCGGAATTCGTCCGCGAATTCTGGGAGTTGCGTGGCGGCAAGATCACCGCCGAGGACCTCGGCACGATCGCGCTCGGGCAGATGGCCAACGAGGATCACGCGGCGGCGCGCGCGCGGCGCGTGGTGTTCTGCGACACCGAGCTGCTCACCTGCACGCTGTGGAATGATCTCCAGTTTCCCGGCGCGTGTCCCGCGTGGGTGCGCGCGGAGGCGGAGGAGCGCGCGCGGGAATTTTCGCTGTGGTTGCTCTGCGACACGGACCTCCCGTGGGCGGCGGATCCGCAGCGGAGTTTCCCTGACACAGCGTCGCGCGAAAACGGCCGGCGACTATGGCGGGAGGCGTTGGAGCAACGCGCGTTTCCCCTCGTGGAAATCCGCGGCACAGGCGCCGAACGCGAGCGCGCGGCGGTGGCGGCGGTCGAGACCATGCTTGCCCGAGCAAAGTGACGCGGTAGCGTCCGCGCACATTGAGCGCCGCCGAAGTGATTGAGTTGATTGAGAAACTGCCGCCCGACGAAAAAGCGGTGGTCATAGCATTTGCGAAGAGCCGTGACGTCGCGGCACAGCCGCGGGAAAAAACGATCCGCTACCTTTCGGACGAGAAACTCAAGGCGATCGTGCCGGGAATCTTTGATCGACACGAGGAGCTGTTTCGTCGGCTGTCCCAATGAACGGCGGAATCGAGCCAGCGTTCCTATCGCTGGAGCAGGTGATGGTCTTGCACCGCGAATCGCTGAATCGCCACGGCGGTATCGACGGCGTGCGCGATAGAGGCGCGGTTGAGTCGGCGCTCGCGTCGGCGCAAAACACGTGGCTCTAAGCCGGAAGTGTGCAGTAGGAGCTGGATTTTAGGTGGCAAAAGCGGGGCGATTTTCGACTGCATTGCAGTTGGGGAAAGGCGACAGGATTTTCTCCCACAGGCGCGACCACCAGTCGCGTT